>CAIVNT010000533.1 GCA_903907305.1 uncultured Ignavibacteriota bacterium | reverse complement strand
GTTGCTCAACCTGCCGCAAATGTTCCTGGAGTGGGACGGCAGTTTCCATTGCAACAGAATGTTCCATGGATTGTGGCCGGACTGAGTGTGGTTGCTCTGATCGTTATGTTCTTCTTCCGTCCGACCGCGGAGAATCCGATCGGTTCATCATTGAATGTCAACATTGTTCTTCCGGATTCGCTGAAACCGCTCTTTTTCGGCGGCGGTTCTCCGCCGTTGATATCGCCGGACGGGAGAAATGTTGCATGTGTTGAAGCCTCCGGCGGTCAGATCGTTGTCTATTCGCTTGAAGAGAAGAAACTCACCCGTCTCAATCATACCGAAGGTTCATCCCATCCGTTCTGGTCTCCGGACGGAAAAAATCTCGGATTCTTTTCTCAGGGGAGGTTGAAACGGACGGATCTGATCGGCGGTGTTCCGGTCACGATCTGTCTCACCCGAAATCCACGCGGCGGAAGCTGGAACCAATTCGATCAGATCATCTTTACGGATGAATATCAAGCTCCGATCTTGATGATTTCTGCCAACGGCGGTGTACCTGTTCAGATCACAACGCTCGACTCGACGAGGAAAGAAGGATCCCATCGGTTCCCGTATTTCCTTCCGGACGGAAAACATTTTCTGTTCCTCAACAGGACGAAAAGTGAGTCCGGAGAAGCGGAAGGGGATGCGATCTATGCAGGTTCGCTGGACGGGAAAGTGAAAAAGATAATCACCCGTTCTTCCACCAATGCAATGTATGCGAACGGACATATTATCTATATTCAGAACAGCACGATCTTGGCACAGAGGTTCGATCCTGACAAATTAGAGTTGAGCGGTGATCCGATCGTGCTGGAAAAGGAAGTGATCAACGACATCTCATGGAATTTTGCGATGTACTCTGTATCGGCCAACGGGATCCTGCTGTCGCAGAATGGAAAATTGTTATCGGGTTCACCGGTGCTGATCTATTCGCCGGAAGGAAAATTGCTCAAATCGGTCGGCAGCGTTGATGAACAGAATGCTCCCAAATTCTCACCGGACGGGCGAAAATTGGCGGTATGGCTGTATGATGCAAAATCGAGACGGACGAATATTTGGGTCTATGATTTACAGACAGGCACCAAGACGCGGATAACAAATGGATCGGTCGGGGACTTCGCGCCGATCTGGTCACCGGACGGAAGCCGTATGATCTATGCATTGCGTTTCAATAAAAGCTCGCTCTATGAGAGCTTTACGAACAGAAATTCCGAGGTCGAAAAATTCTTTCCGCAGGGGGAGAATCTTTTGTCGATGGATTGGTCCAGAGACGGGAAAAAGATCATCGTGCAGAAATTGAATCCCGCTCAGAACAACTCCGACATCTGCTGGATCGACTATGAAAAACAGGATGTCATTCATCCATTGGCCGCCACACAATATGATGAGATCGATGGACGGCTCTCGCCGGACGGCAAATGGGTGACATACCGTTCCAATGAATCCGGTGATTATGGACTGTATGTGTTGTCGATGAACAGCGGCCAATCTTGGAAAATAGATGACAATGTTTTTGCTGGAGCACGATGGACCAACTCACCGTCTGAATTGTATTATATCAAGAAGGGAGGGATGCTCATGCGTGCAATCGTCTCATTCTCGGATGATGGTATTGAGAACGTCTCAAAAAAAGAACTGTTTACTGTTCCATTGACAACGAATAACTTCGATGTATCACGCGACGGCCGGTCGATCGCTTTCGTGAGAGCATTCGAAGCACAGGATATGCGCTATCCGCCGATTTCCATGAAATTATTCTGGAACATCGCGAAGTAAAAAATACAATTGTTCCATCGGTTCATTGTATCATTGACTCATTGATGCGCACGATGCTCACCAATGGTTCAATGATCAAATCAATAAATGAGAAAATTCTATGATAGGTCAAATGATATTGCACTACAAAGTGGTCGAAAAACTCGGTGAGGGTGGTATGGGCGTTGTCTACAAAGCCCACGATACCAAGCTCGACCGCTTTGTCGCTCTGAAATTTCTTCCGTCCAACGCATCGGTAAATGCCGAGACCAAGGCGCGATTCACGCAGGAAGCGAAAGCGGCGGCAGCGTTGAATCATCCGAACATCTGCACGATCCATGGAGTAGAAGAATCGGACGGGAATCTCTTCATCGTCATGGAATACATCGACGGCGGAACGCTTCGCGATAAAGTGCCGTATCAAAAGGTCGATGATGCCGTCTCCGTTGCCATCCAGATCGGTGAAGCGCTGCACGAAGCGCATTCCAAGGGGATCGTCCACCGCGACGTAAAGGCAGACAATATCATGCTCACCTCCAAAGGACAGATCAAAGTGATGGACTTTGGACTCGCGAAACTGAAAGGGACGCTGAAACTCACGAGGACCTCCAGCACGGTCGGCACGCTCGCGTATATGGCTCCCGAACAGATCCAGGGGGGCGAAGTGGACCAGCGAAGTGATATCTTTTCATTCGGTGTTCTGTTTTTTGAAATGCTCACGGGGAAATTTCCGTTCCGCGGTGAACATGAAGCGTCGCTTCTCTATTCAATTGTGAACGAAGAACCCGAATCCATCACAAAGTATCTTCCCGAGGCATCGTCCGGACTCCAGCAGATCTTCGAAAAAGCGCTGGAGAAAGATCCGGCAGTCCGGTATCATTCGGTGGATGACATGGTCGTCGATCTGCGCAGGACGAAGAAACAGACGTCGAAAGTTTCGAAGATCATGCCGGTTTCACCTGCAACTGCCCCATCGTCGGCATCCATCCCTGCTCAGCACATGATACCGCAAAAGAACAGTGCAATGTTCATGAGGGCCGGACTCGTTCTTGGTATTGTAATGCTTCTTGCGGTGATATATTCCCAATTCTTCAATGCAAAAGATGATGTTCCTCCGTTCAATGATATGAAACTGACCCGATTGACGACGGACGGGAGATCGAGGGATGTTGCTGTCTCACCGGACGGACGCTATGTTGCCTATGTCCGCATGGATAAAGAAAAATTCAATCTGTGGATCCGCCAAGTCTCCACGACGAACAATATCGCCATCACACAGCCGTCCGAGGATTTTATCGGAGCGCTGACATTCTCTCCAAATGGCGATTTTCTCTATTACATCATCAATAAAAAAGGGACGAACAAGACCGACCTCAATCAGATCTCCATCCTTGGCGGAAATCCGAAGACCATCCTTTCCCGGATCAATTCCCGTATTTCATTCTCGCCGGATGGGAAACGGTTCGTGTTCATGACCGATTCGGCGGAAGTCGTGAATTTCCTTACCGTTGCCGATGCTGACGGTTCCAATATGAAACGTCTGCTTTCCCGTCATACACCGGAACATTTCGATGATCTTGCCTGGTCGCCAGACGGAAAATATATCGGACTGATCGAAGGCCGCTCCGGAAATTTCATGAATCACCGGCTGTTGATCTATTCTGTAGAGGATGGAAAGGAGTTCGTTCCCGAAGGTCAGCAGTGGCTGACACTGAGAAGCATCAATTGGATGGCGAACAGTAAAGGGGTTATCGTCAGTGCGGCGGATGATCAATCAAGCTTTGATTCTCCTCAGTTATGGTATTATCCGGTAAAGGAAGGGACGGCGAAACGGCTGACGAATAATCTGAACGGATATTCATTCTCTTCAATGGATAGGAATTCAACACAATTGGCGGCATTGGAACCTGAATCGTTCTCGAACCTGTATATCGTTCCGAATAATTCCGCAACTGCCGCTCAGCAGGTTACTGAAGGATCAAAACGGCATGACGGTATGAAAGGTGTCCAGTGGCTGAACAGTGAGCGGATCATCTATTCATCTCAATCCGGCGGATATGACAACATCTGGATGACGGACGGCACCGGCGGAGCAGAGACACAGATCACATCCGGTGCATTCGTCGATCAGGGTGCTCATCCTGTTCCCGGAAAGAATACGATCGT
>CAIVNT010000532.1 GCA_903907305.1 uncultured Ignavibacteriota bacterium | reverse complement strand
TTTGGGGTTGGTGAAAGAAATTAAGGGACTTTAGATTTATAAAAGAAATTCGTCATAGATCATCCAAAATAGTATTGTGATCGTTTGAGGTGATGCGAAATATACAGATATGTACAAAAAATGCAAACAAAAATATTGTTAAAATTCCTTCACCATTACGCCGGGATCACTTTCAGGAATTTCCTTTTCCCCACCTTAATGATCTTCGGTTCCGACAGCAGAATGTCGGCCTTGGTGTCTGAGACCTTCTCGTTGTTGATGGTGACGCCGCCTTGTTCGATCAATCTGCGCGCCTCACCTTTGGAGGGGATGAGTTTCGTGTCCGTGAGCAGCTGTAGAACATTCACTGCGCTTCCGAGTGCACCGTAATTCATCTCTTCGATCACATCCGGAAGGTCCTTCTTGACGAAAATCCTGTCGAATTCATCCTCCGCCGCCTGCGCTGCTTCGGCATCGTGATAGAGTGCGACGATTTCTTTCGCCAAACGCCGTTTGGTGTTGCGCGGTTCGTTCTCGATATCTTTTTTGATCTGCCCCAATTCTGAATTCGGAATGTTCGTTGCCAGGACGAAAAAATCATACATCAGTCTGTCCGGTATAGAAAGGGTCTTCCCGAAGATCTCGCGGGGTGAATCGGAGATGCCGATGTAGTTATCCAACGACTTGCTCATCTTTTCCACACCGTCCGTTCCCGGAAGGATGGGCATTGTCAAGATCACCTGCGCTTCTTTCCCGAATTCACGCTGGAGTGCACGGCCTACGAGCAGATTGAATTTCTGGTCCGTTCCGCCGAGTTCAACATCGGCTCCGATCTCAACGGAATCCATCGCCTGCGCCAACGGATACATGAACTCGTGAAGGGAGATCGGTTCTTCCTTGTTGAACCGTGCATGAAAATCTTCCCGTTCGAGCATCTGCGAAACAGTGTATTTACTTGCCAGTTTGATCACATCGGCAAAGCTCATCTTCCCGAGCCACTCCGAATTATAGACCATTTTTACATTCTTATCCGAAAGGACCTTCCTTGCCTGTTCAAAATAGCTTTCGCCGTTCTTGCGTGTCTCTTCCAGTGTCAGTGAAGGACGGGTCTTACTTTTTCCCGAGGGGTCACCGATCATACCGGTGAAGTCGCCGACGATGAGGATGGCAGTGTGGCCGAGTTCCTGAAACTGTCTGAGTTTTCTCAGTACAACAGAATGTCCTAAATGAAGATCAGGCCGGCTAGGGTCGCATCCTAATTTGATCTTCAGAGGGGTGTTGGACTTGATCGATTTCTCGATCTTTTGAACGAGGTCTGCTTCCGGAATGATCTCGGAGACACCACGCTTGATCAGGTCCATTTGTTCGTTTAAGGAGGGGAAAGACATATGACGCTATACTTTACATTGGTCGAACATGAATTGATAAAAACGCTTGTTATGCCAGCGAATTCTGGCATCCAGTTCCTTGATTCTGACATTCGTCGGAATACCACTGAAGAGTTGGACTATTGGTTTCTGCGCATCTCACGCTCGACATCTCGTTCTTTGATGGACTCGCGTTTATCGTGCAGTTTTTTCCCTTTGGCAACACCCAATTCCACTTTGACGATCCCTTTTTTGAAATAGCATTTCAAAGGAACAAGGGTCAATCCTTTTTCGTTGGCTTTCGTGTATAGTTTGGAGATCTCGGCTTTAGTAAGGAGCAGTTTTCGTGTACGTATCGGATCGTGGTTGAATTGGTTGGCTTGTTCGTAGGGACTGATATGCATGTTCATCAGCCACACTTCGCCGTCTTTCACCAGCGCATAGGCGTCCTGAAGATTAGCTTTGCCGACACGAAGTGATTTCACTTCGGAGCCTTTTAAAACTATTCCTGCCTCATACGAATCGAGAATCTCATACTCAAAGCGTGCGCGGCGGTTCGAAACGGTTGCTCGTTCTTCGCTGTGTTTTTCCATTGGGTGTAATTATACGTCATAGAAAGTACAGAAAAGCTGAACTATTTACAATAGAATCCGAGGATAATTCCATCTTGGAAAAACAAACATTGCTCGTTATCTTCTTCTAATCACCGATCCACCTTCCGTTATCGTATCATCACAGAACACGACATGACTCATTCAGAATCCATTCTCATTCTCGATTTCGGATCACAGTTCACCCAACTGATCGCACGACGCGTCCGCGAGTTGAATGTGTATTGCGAGATCCATCCATTCAATGTTCCGTTCGATACGATCACGTCATTTGCCCCGAAGGGAATCATTCTTTCCGGCGGTCCGTCAAGCGTTTACAGCGGCGATGCACCGATCCCGGACAAACGAATCTATGAACTGGGACTTCCTGTTCTCGGTATCTGTTATGGACTGCAATTGATCGCCTACCAAAACGGCGGTGAAGTGAACAAAGCGCCGCGCCGCGAATTCGGACGTGCACAGTTATTGATGGACGATCATTCCGATATCTTCAAACATCTTGAAGCGCAGACCGAAGTGTGGATGAGTCACGGCGAT
>CAIVNT010000531.1 GCA_903907305.1 uncultured Ignavibacteriota bacterium | reverse complement strand
CGCGCCCGGATGCAAAGACAGCGATATTCAACAAGCAGTGAACCCTTCAACGTGCAAAAATATCATAAAATTCAATACAAATGTAAGCACAAAAGGACGGTTTGTCAATGAAAAGTGACGAAAATTCAGTGATTTTTGCAATATTTTGCCATTATCGTCTACGTCATCGTACGGCTGACTCGTTCACGACGAGTTGTTCTTTTTTTGTATCCACTGCAGCACGGACTCCCATCGGTACTGTTAGTTTTCGCGGAACATGACCGTAGACCAGACCGGTGACGACCGGCTTCTTCAATTCCCCAAGATAATCATTCATTACCTGTGCAATAGTAAGAAATGGTTTTGTCGTGTCACTGGTTTTGACATCGGTTAGTTCCCCCATAATGACGCCGTTGGTATCTTTAAGGATGCCGGTGAGACGCAACTGGTTCATGAGTCTGTCAAAACGGTAGGTCTCTTCTTCTATCTCTTCAATGAATAGGAGTGAACGTTTGAATGAAGGAAGATAGGGGCTTCCTGCGATTGCTGCGATCAGGGATAAATTGCCTCCCAATAATGTTCCGGTTGCTTTCCCTTGAACCAACGTTGACAAAGCTCGCGAATCGGGATTGACGAATGCTCCAAGTTTTTGGGTTGAGGTAAGGCATCTCCAAAAATGCTCTTCCGTGAAAGGATCTATCCCTTTGAACATCTCTACTCCGACCATTGGTCCGGAGAACGTGACCAGTCCGGTCTTGCGGTAGATGGCAAGCTGCAGTGCTGTAAGATCGCTGTATCCTACCAGGATCTTAGGATTTTTCTTGATGACATTATATTTAAGAAGAGGCAGGATCCTCGGGGTGCCGTATCCACCCCGGACAGCGATGATCGCTTTCACATCCGTATCAGCGAACATTTCGTTTAGATCATTCGCCCGCTCATGATCGGTACCGGCAAGATACCCGTAGACCTTCTCGACGTTCCGGCCGATCTTTACTCTGTATCCCAATCGTTCAAGATATTCAGCTCCCTTAAAGATCTTTTCAGTGGAACTTGGCGGACTTGCAGGAGCTACAATCCCGATAACATCCCCCTTCTTTAGGGCACGCGGTTTCATTATCATCATTACTGTCTCATATCAATGAATTGAAAAAAATAGGAAGCCGTAATTTCTAATCCCTTGGCCTTATCTTCGGCGGAGAAATTTGTTACGCCTTTCGCATCGAGAGTGAGATCGCCAAGTTCTACTTTAATGCCGATCTTTGCATTGTCTAAATGGTGCACCCCTATCCCTTCATGTCCCCGTCTCCCGGAGGATTGAAGCAGAATGTAAGTTGACTCGCCGATAGGCAGAGAATACTCGATACCATAATTGAACACATCATGCTGCTGTCCCGTAACCGTCGGATCTCCAAGGATACCGAGTCCGACATTGACCGACCATTTTCCTGCAAAATGTTTTTGGAAAAGGAGGGAAGAATTAAAGTTCATCTCATCCACACCGAGACCCGATTCGTTACTTGCATTCGGAAGTTGTATTCCAAAGCGAACTGAGAATCCGATACCTGTTGAGTACTCATTTAATACTCCGAATTTTGTCCATACGGAAAAATCACCAATATCCGCTGTCGGATTTGAACTGATGGTTTTGAATGAATTGAATGCCGGTTCTCTTCTGCGGATCCTTAAAAGATTGAGGAGTGTTCCGTCCATCTGCAGTTCCACATATTCGCTCAACGATACGGCGAAGCGGATATCCCCGAACTTGGCGAGATCACCGGTGAGTCCGGATAACGGATACGGCTGATCGTGAAAATAGGCGGCGGTGAAATCGAATTGAGCATGTCCGGCTTCGAGCAGGGATGCGGATTCAACGGGCAGCGGATGCTGCTGCGGGAAAAGGCGAAGAGGAATAAGGAAGAACAGAAGAATTACCGTTTTCTTCAAATTGATCCCATGAATAAGAATGAAAATAAAAACGCCGATCCTAAGAACGGCGTCTACATGATTCAGTGACTACACTGTCTCAACATCTTTTACTTTTACTCGTTTCTCAAATTCCTCTCTGAAGCGTTTTACAAAACTCTGCACGGGCCATGCTGCTGCATCACCGAGTGCGCAGATCGTGTTGCCTTCGATCTGGTTAGCAACATTCACCAGCATGTCCACATCTTCCTGACGCGCTTCGAAATGTTCAAAACGATGGAGCATCTTTTCGAGCCAGCCCGTTCCTTCACGGCACGGGGTGCATTGTCCGCACGACTCATGATGATAGAAGTGGGAGATACGGGCAAGTACGCGGACGAGATCGGTATCTTCATCCATCACGATCAGTCCTGCTGTTCCAACAGATGAGCCTGCTGCTTTCAGCGAATCGGCATCCATATTCACACCTTCAAGGTTCTCACCGCGCAAGATCATGGTTGAAGAACCGCCGGGAATTACCGCTTTGATCTTCTTATTATCGATGACACCGCCACCGTACTGCGGATCGTTGATCAGAGAGAGCAGCGCTACACCGGTCGGGATCTCATAGACACCCGGTTTGTTCACGTGTCCGCTGATGCCGACGAGGATCGGTCCCGGATGCTTTGCAACGCCGATCTTGGAATACCATTCCGCACCGTTATTGATGATAAGCGGTACATTCGTCATTGTCTCAACATTGTTGATGGTCGTGGGGGAAGCCCATAGTCCTTTTGCCGCAGGGAACGGCGGTTTGATTCGCGGATAACCGCGTTCACCTTCCACGGAATTCATTAGAGCGGATTCTTCACCGCAGATGTATGCGCCTGCGCCTTTATGTGTATAGATATTGGTGGAGAATCCTGTGCCGAAAATATTCTGTCCGATATATCCTTTGGCATAGGCATCAGCCAGCGCTTTATCCACCATCTTGATCCACTTGCCGTATTCACCGCGGATGTACAAATACGCAGCATTGATCCCCATGGCATAGCAGCCGATGAGGATACCCTCGATCATCATGTGAGGATTCTGTTCGAAGATCTGCCGGTCCTTGAACGTGCCGGGTTCGGATTCATCGCCGTTCACTGCAAGATACTTCGGTCTCTCATTGCCTTTCGGCATGAATGACCATTTCAATCCAGTGGGAAAACATGCGCCGCCGCGTCCGCGTAGTCCGGATTTTTTCACTTCGTCGATCACTTCTTCCGGTTTCATCTGCAGCACTTTCTTTAACGCCGCATATCCGCCGTTCTGTTCGTAGACATCGATCTGATGGTAGTTTTTGATATCCGGGAGAATGTATTTTTCCATAGTCTCTAATAATGGGTGGAACGATTTCGATTAAATTATTTCAGGCCGGCAAGGATCTGTTCCGCTTTTTCCGGTGTAAGATGCTCATGATACTCTTCACCGATGGCGAGCATCGGTGCACCGCCGCATGCTCCCATGCATTCCACTTCACTGATCGTGAATTTTCCATCCGCGGAGGTAGTGCCAAGTTTTGTTCCGCATGCTTT
>CAIVNT010000530.1 GCA_903907305.1 uncultured Ignavibacteriota bacterium | reverse complement strand
TCAAATGTTCAAGGGGTTGTATATCCACAACGATGAGTCGATCGTCCTTTGCTGTTGGATCGGGATACGGATCGGAAACGATCTTTGCGACAGCAACGATCTGTTTCTCTTTTCCGGTATGATAAAAAAATGCCAGATCCCCCTTACGCATCGTCCGCATATGCATCAACGCCGGGGCGGCAGCGACACCGCTCCAAGCAGTCCGCTTGTCTTTGACAAGGTCACCGTATGAATATACCTCCGGTTCGGTTTTGATCAAGAAATAATTCATCCGACACATTCTTCCATTGATACGGTCAACGCATTTTCACAAGTTTAGAAAGTGCCTCGATCTGTTTATCCGCTTGTTTTACGATCACTTTATACAGATAAACACCGTTACCGATCTGATCGCCGTCCTTATCCCTGCCGTCCCATGGGATCTTGTTGAATCCTATGATGCCGTTGGTTGAGAGTTCCTGGATCAATCTTCCGGCTACGGTATATATCTTAATTATAATTTCGTCGGGATTTCTCGGTCCGGCGAGTCCGAACGTGAACGCAGTTTGGTTGTTGAACGGATTCGGCAGATTGAACAGATCCATGATCATGAACTCCGATGCGACATTCACATACAAAAGGATCGTGTCGGAATAATTTTCTGAAACATCCTTCGCAGAGATCTGAATGATATTCTCACCGCTGACAAGCGATGGGGTCCAACGAACGTCAGCACGCCCGGCAGTCGTAGAACTCGTCAATTCCGCTGTTCCGGTGACAAAATGGACCGGAAGATTGTTCAGTTTAATTCGGAAATTCGACGTGTCGGAAGCGAGAAGTCCAATAGGATTATTATCCGTGAACCGAATTCTTATCTCGGGATGCTGGCTGACGTAATCGCCATTCAGGATCTGCGTTCCGTCAAATGTTATCTGCAGGTTCGGCCTCAGCGTATCTGCTTGGACGATATATGGGATTGAAATCGAGTTATTGCTTTTGCTCTGTTCGGACAGACTGTCCTTCGGATCGATCTCGAACGTGAAAGAATGATTGCCCCGTCTTCCGCGGGTATCATAGCTGAACGCGAATGAGGTAGAGTCATTTGCCGGGATCAATGCAAAGCGTTGCTGCTTTACGACATTGTCGATGCCGGATGCATTCGTCTTCAACTGAACAAGAACGCTCTCTGCAGGAACATTGCTGACATTATATACGGTTCCGGAGAATTGGATCTGTTCCCCTTCCATCACCTGATTCCGGTTGATCACCGACGTCTGCGAGGAAACAGCTAATTCCGTAGAAGGGAATGCGGACATTGTCCAACTCTTTAATGAAGGAGATTGAATTGAAGATACACTCCTGCGGCTCTTTACAGCAGAGGGCACGGAGAGATTGAAAACAAGTTTTCCGTTGCGATAGACCTTTGTGTTAATGGACGCAAGTGAAATAATATTCTGATTCACTACCGTCAGCAGTGTATCCAATGTTTTTGCGGGTGATAATCCGACGAGCTGAATTTTGATCTGCGCACTCGGCGGAATTATCTGATCGATCTTCAACGTTGAAAGCGATGTGAATGGACCAATCAGCGGGGTTTCAATGGTTCCGGCTTTTTCGGCTCGAATAACGGTTGTCTCTGCCTGTGCTGTTCCGGCATTCTGCGGACGGTACGTTTCGGGAACGGTTCCCGGTGAAGCACCTTTCCTGCCGATGAGGGACCAGGAATCCCTAAACGAGACAAGGTCGATCGAAGCACTGCCGATGGACTTCAGTGCATTTCGAGCCGCGGTTGATAAATTATTCGCTCCTTCATCCACAACAACATCAACAACATATGCTCCTGTTGTCACTCCGGAAAGATATTGAATAAGCGAATCCGCTTCATTCGCATCGGCAGTGATGTTAAACCGGCGCTGAGATGTGACCGCAAATGATGTAGAATCCAGGACAACAATATTATGACCGCTGCCGAGAATAGGAGTGATCACATTAATTCCGTTAACAGTAATGGAACCATTGTTTCCGTCGCTGAATCCGGCGGAAAGTGCTTTGATCACCGATCTGGTATCAACGATGCGGACACCGCTGTCCGCCGAAAAAGCTGTTTTGACGAAGATGTTCTGTTTCCATGCAACGGAATCAATCTGACCGAGCGAAGATGCCGATGTATCGCCGGAGAAGAACGAACCGGTGGTCCAGTCGTGAGCACTTCCCACCACTTTCACTCTCCAGTAATACCGTTTGCTCTTTTTCAGTCCGGGCAATGAGAATGTTGTCGCAAACTGCTGCATCTGTTTTGAGAATGACTGAACTGTCGCATATGATGAAAGCGTATCGATATCCATTGCTATCACGGATGATGCTGCAGCAGTTGTCGGATTCAGAAAGATGATTTGATTCACAGATGATATACTGTTCTGTGTCGGGAAAAGAACTTTGAAATCCGTCGTCGCTACCGTAAAGAAATAACTGGATGAATTATCCGCTTCGGAAGATTCAACGATCAGTCCGGTATAATCCAAATCGACCGTCATCTGATGTTGTCCGGCATTCTTCAGGATCGGTATCTTCACCGTCAATGTATCATACGATACAGGATACTTCCTTCGAATGACTGAAGTCGAGAGCAATCCGCTTTGAAAATAATGTTTCACCTGAATGGAAATGCTGTCATTCACCAGCGATCCGGTATTAGAATAAACGATCGTAAATTTGGCAGTATCCGTTTCATCCGTAATGTTTGCAGGAGTCG
>CAIVNT010000529.1 GCA_903907305.1 uncultured Ignavibacteriota bacterium | reverse complement strand
CCGCGGTTTTCCTGCCCTCTGCATAATTCAATACCGCTGCGCGAATTTCGGCACTGTCCTTCACGCTTTGTGCGAATCCTGTCACTGAAACCGCCGCGATCAAAAAGAAAAAAATTCTCATAGATATTTCATCCTTAGTTATATGCAAAGTGTTTTATAATAGAACTCCGCACCAAAATTATTGTTCAATTCGATTTACGAAACAGCGGTGTATTCGATCCCTGCGTTACCTTCGATGCCAGCTTTGTACCGTAGAGCTCAAAAATTCCCACCGATGTAAAATAGAGGAATCCTGCCGCCATCAGTGCCTGCGGTGTATCGAACCATAGGCCCGATGCCGAGCCTGTTAATCCTTTCACATATTCTTCCGTCCACCCGAATGCGGGAAGCGGTACCATGGATGTGAAGAAGATCGCTATCAGATAACAAAATACTCCCCATCCCCACGAGAACATAAGAACCACCTGCTGGGTCGCCGCTTCAGTTTCTCCAAAAATGACGGAGAATATCCTGTTCAGGATCATCAGCCAGAATGCGTATAACGGCCAAATCCCGCTGTTGCCTGCGGTAAAGGCTGAGATAAAAAGGGAATAAAAGATCCCAAGACCGATCACACGAATGATCTTCTTGATCTTCGATGTTCCGGAAATGATTGCGAACGCCATAAATGCGGCGGAATGGATCGTGATGAACTCCAGCAGCATGATCGTCACAAAATATATATGCATATTGCTGCCGAGTGCCGTCGGCTCGATCCATGTGGCAAGGAATGCCAGCCCCATCACCAGATCCGGTGTGGCATTCATTCCTGTCTTTAATATCAGCGACCATGACATATTTTTCATGAAGGTACCTTGAATAGTCTCGTCTTATTTCTCAATTCAAAATATCCGACCGACGTAAAATAGAGGAATCCCCATGCCATCATCTTGTGCGGCTGGTCGACAAATTCTCCGCTCATATTCAAATGGGAAAGGTCGCCGGACGACACACCGAGTGCGGGCACCGGCAGAAGGATCGCTGCAAAAACTGAGATGAGATAACAAAAGACATTCAGTCCCCACATATTCTTTGCAAACTCACTTTCCTTTCCCGGCTCCGCCTGTCCCGTCAGGACACTCAGCATTCTGTTGAACATCAATCCGCCGAAAGCGATCACTGGCCACCACGAACGGAAACCAAATGAGAATCCGAGGACAAAGACAAGATAGAACATCGTCAATCCTGTCATATATGTTAATTTTTTTGTTTTCGGTTCATTCCCGTAGATGATACTGCTCATGAATCCTGCTGAATGAATGATGATGAATTCGAGGATCATCACTTGGAACAGATACGGGACCATATCCTCACCAAGTGCGGAGGGATCGACCCATGTAACAAGGAACGCAAGTCCCATCAGAATATCCGGGACGGACGAGACGACATTGGGATATGGAAGACGAATATTCATTGTGCTGACACAATGATAGTAAAAAAAGAAAATCCAAATAACAAACAGTATGCTCGTCATTTGGATCGTGGAATGGAAAATATGAGATTTGGTAATTGACCGTGATGCTGGATGCTGGTTGCAGGATACTTGGAATTTGGTGCTTGTTGTTTGGAATTTGGAATTTAATATTTGGTGTTTCCTAAAGCAGCTCCTTCAGCCTGTCATACCCCGTCCTGCTCACCGGCAGTTGTGTTCCGTCCTTCAGGATCGCGGTACGCGAATCCTTCGCATAGAGTTCGATCTTTGATATCCGTTCTATATTAAGGATATAGGAACGATGGATGCGGACGAACTGACGCGGATCGAGCTGAGACTCCATGTCCGACATCCGCTGCATCTTCAGATGCGATCTCCCTTCGGAACGGACAGAGATGTAATCATCCTGTGCTTCGATATAATCCACTTTTTCTGTAGGGATCACCAGTACTTTGCTCCCCTCTTTGATGAGGATCCGCTCCAGCAGCTGGTCCGTAGGCTTAGCTTCAGACAGGATCTCTTTTGTTTTATTGGGAATCTTTCGGGAAATACGGTCCAGTGCCTGCTGCAGTGCCTGATTGAATCGCTCTTTCCCGTACGGCTTCAGCAGATAATCCACTGCATGCACATCAAATGCCTTCAAAGCGTATTGATCGAACGCCGTTACAAAGATCACTGCGGGCGGTTCGTCAAGAAGTTCGATCACTTCGAATCCGCTCAGTTTCGGCATCTGGATATCCAGGAACATCAGGTCGGGATTCAATTCCGCCACGGCTTTCACTGCTTCGAATCCATTTGCACATTCCGCAACGATCTCCACTGCAGGATGTGCAGAGAGATATTCCCGGACAAGACTCCGGGCAAGTTCTTCATCGTCTACGATGATCGCTTTGATCGTGGTCATTTTCATTGGCATTGAAAATAATTATAAAAAAGATCCTAAACACATATCTCGCAAAGCCCGCCACCAAGGCGGGTAAAACGCGAAGACGCAAAGATAATTAGAGGCCATCTCAAAAATACCTCTGTCACCCCCACAACGTGGCCGTTGGCCGAATGTTCTTATCGGGGTCCATTATAGTGGATTCCCGCTCGAAGAGTCGATTCTTCGACCAGAAACATGTCCCGAAGATCCCTTTGGGACGGGAATGACAGAAGTTTAAAATTCAAATTCATTTTTGAGATGCGCTCTGGTAATTTTAATTTATGGCGACTTTGCGAGAGATAATTATGACTTCATTTTGATCGGGAAGAACACGATCACGGAAAATTTTCCGTCTGCTGCTGTGCTTTTCAGGTCGCTGTCATTCCCATAGATCGTCTGAAGCCGCTTGCGGACGATCTCCATTCCCATCCCTGCCCCTTTTTTCTTCGGGTCGTCATCAT
>CAIVNT010000528.1 GCA_903907305.1 uncultured Ignavibacteriota bacterium | reverse complement strand
ACCGCGGTCTCATATGGTGATATGGACTATCAGCCGGGAGCGGTTAACACATTTCGGTGCAGATCGTCATAGCGCATTGTTCCGTCGTTCAACAGATCGAACGACCCGGATCAACAGTCTGCAAGTCGTATGCTTGCATCCCAAGCATGGAACGGGAACCAGTTCCATCTTTCGGCGGTACTACCAGCTGACCTTTTCGTTGTGCTTCGTTGAGTTGTTCCAACTCTCCGCACAAGTACTCGTGTGCACCGCTCCTCTAAGACTGCTATAATTAACAAAATTGTATTTCGGTTGTCAACAAATATTTCGTATTTTTACTCCATTGAGTTACAATGGCGCAACGGACACACAATATATTTTTGTCACGCAGAGTGACGGTGATGGACACATGATCGCAAAACTTGCACTAGAGAACGGAACGATCTTCACCGGAGAGCACTTCGGAGCGGAAGGGGAAACATTCGGCGAGGTCTGCTTCAATACGAGTCTTACCGGATATCAGGAGATCCTCACTGATCCGTCATACGCAGGACAGATCGTGACAATGACCTATCCGCTGATCGGAAACTACGGTGTGAATCCGGACGATGTGGAATCCGTAAAGCCGCAGGTGAGCGGATTCATCGTAAAGGAATATTTCGACTTCCACAGTAACTGGCGCGCGAACTCCTCTCTGGGCGACTGGTTGAAGAAGAATAACATTCTTGCGATACAGGGACTCGACACACGCATGCTCACCAAGATCCTGCGCTCACAGGGGGCGATGCGCGGAGTGATCTCCACGATCGATCTGGATGATGCATCACTCATTGCAAAAGCAAAAGCCTCTCCGGAAATGAACGGCCTCGATCTTGCAAAAAAAGTGACGACAACGAAACAATACCGCTGGAGCGATGTCGATACGACATCCTTTGCCCTCACAACAAAGAACGGCGAGACAAGGAACGCAAAATATAAAGTAGTCGTTCTGGATTACGGTGTGAAGCAGAATATTCTGCGGCGTCTTGCAACGTACGGCTGCGATCTTACCGTTGTGCCGGCAAGTTGTTCGGCGGAAGATGTTCTGGCGATGAATCCGGACGGTATCTTTTTATCGAATGGTCCCGGCGATCCCGATGCGGTGAAATACGCGATCCTGAATATTAAAAAGCTGATAGGGAAGAAGCCGATCTTCGGTATCTGTCTCGGACATCAGCTGCTTGCGCTGGCTGTAGGCGGGAAGACGTATAAATTGAAGTTCGGCCACCGCGGAGGGAATCATCCGGTGAAGAATCTGAAGACGAATGTCATCGAGATCACGTCGCAAAATCACGGTTTTGCGGTGGACTGGAATTCCATGGATCAGTCACAGGTAGAACTAACGCATATCAATCTAAACGATCAGACGGTGGAAGGATTCGAACATAAGAATCATCCTGTCTTCTGCGTGCAGTATCATCCCGAAGCATCCCCGGGCCCGCACGACTCTGACTATCTCTTCTCAAAATTCATTCAGATGATGGAGAAGCAGAAGAACTAGTGCCACTTCAATTAAGTTAGCTTGTGTTTTTCGGTCATGCTTCGGCGCGATGTCGCCGAACTGTTCATCCTGAGCAAATGCCGATGTTGTTTACATGCCTGCCGGCAGGTCGGCATGCGCCGAAGGATTTTTAGCAGCGACATCCCTGCCTTGCCGGCAGGCAGGTTGCTCAGCATGAACATTATTATTT
>CAIVNT010000527.1 GCA_903907305.1 uncultured Ignavibacteriota bacterium | reverse complement strand
CATCCTCATCAATGGAATGAAAAACTATGGGAGTTTTCCCGGTCGATAAGCTTACGGAAGGTATGGTGCTCGCATCCGATGTGAAAGATTCCTTCGGGCGAACGTTGATAAATAAAGGACAGGAACTTCAAACGCGTCATATTGAAGTGCTGCGGGCCTATAATATTGTGGAGATCAATATCAGCGGTTCGGAAGCGGCCGATCATTTGAATGAGGATACGGAAATAGATCACGAAACGTTCGCTGCTGCGGAGCAGCAGTTACAGGATGCGTTCAGTAAGACCGATCTTTCCTGGGATGTGATGAAGCAGATCCATCGGTCGGCAGTGATCCATCGTTGCAAAAAAAGAGCGGAAGCTGCGGGGCGTTATGACTCCTGAACGACTGCTCCATGATTTTCGAGCTTCATCTTCGCCGCCGATCGTGTATATGCGCTTGAATGAAGAGATCAATCATTCTGATTCATCATTATCCCGCATCGGGAGGATCATCAGCGAAGACTCTTCGCTAACGGCACGCTTGCTGAAACTGGTGAATAGTGCCTTCTATGCATTTCCGAACCGTATCGGAACGATCTCCGAAGCGGTGTTCCTGGTGGGCAGCCATCAGGTGCGCGATCTTGCGCTGGTCACGACGTTGATGAATTCATTCAAAGGCATCCCCGAAGATATCATCACCACGGAAGAGTTCTGGCTCCATTCACTCGGATGCGGAACGGGATGTAAGCTGATCGCCGAGATAACGGGTGAGACCGATCTTGAACGGTTCTTCCTGCTCGGTGTGCTTCATGATATTGGAAGGATCGTTCTGTTCAGCACTCAACCGGTGCTTTCCCAAAATATGCTTGCGCGTGCTCGTGCCGAGAACAAAAGTCTGACGGTTGTTGAGAGGGAGGAACTGGGATTCACGCACGCGGATATCGGTAAAGTATTGGCGGAAATGTGGCGGCTTCCGTCGTATCTGCAGGAGGTGATCCTGTATCATCATCAGCCGGAAAAAGCTCTCCATTATCCCGCCGAAACTGCCATTGTACATACTGCGGATGTGTTGTCTCATGCACTTCAATTTGGTTCCAGCGGCGATCCGTACATCCCCGTCCTCCATAAAGCATCCTGGGAAAAATTGAATATCCCGTTCCACAGCATTCATCCGCTGATGGAGCGGATCCACAGCGATACCGGGGCCGTGGCATGGTTGACGGATACATCAACGAATAACGAATGATATGAACGCTGAGAATTTGATACCGGAACATCCGCAGGAAATCAACGTCGACATACTGGGCCGGAATAATCGTGAGTTGAAAGATGCATTGGATCTGATCCTGTCGATCGATTCCAGTAATCACCACACGAAACTCGAGGACACAGCAGAACGTTTTTTCCTGCAATCGCACGAACAGATATCCAAAGTGTGCCGTTTTACTTCCGGCGGATTCTTTACGTTTGAACAGTCGCAACAGTCTCATCAGCTCTCATTCGCTTTTCCGGGAACTGATCCGAATGAAATTACAGCTCTCGCTGCTGCCACCGTTACGATGCAAATGAAAGAATGGATCATCAGGCAGAGAAAGAGTGTCCACCTTGTTTCAGCTAAACCCGGCACACTCATCCATCTGACACCGATCGCTACGCTTTCGTATACCTGGGGATTCTTCATCGGTACGGTGAATGAAAGCGAGGCTCCATCCCGCGAGATCCAGTCCCACCTACTGAGATTCATCTTCAATAGTATCTCGAATTTTATGGAGAAGCACGGTCTCGTCCAGCATCTCAACCGGCACCAGAATCATCTTCAGTCACTTGTGGAACTCCGCACCCGGACCCTCACTCAACAGCACGACGAACTGGTTGCAGCCCGCGAAGAAGCGATGAAAGCATCGCGGATGAAATCGGAATTCGTTGCCAATATGAGTCACGAGATCCGCACACCTATGAACGGAATTTTGGGGATGGCGGAACTGCTTGCATTAACGAAGCTAACGGAACAACAGCAGCGGTATCTCTCCACTATTACCAATTCGGGGAATTCGTTGCTGATGATCATCAACGATATCCTTGATTTTTCAAAGATCGAAGCGGGCAAGATGTCCTTCGAATCCATTGAATTCGATCCTATTCAAGTGGTGGATGAGACCATCGCGATCTTTGCTAAAAGTACGGTGAGCAAAGGACTGGAACTGTTGAGCGATGTGCTCGAAAATGTACCGCCGGTCATTATGGGAGATCCTCTTCGAATCCGTCAGATCCTGACCAATCTTATCGGGAATGCTGTTAAGTTCACCCACAGCGGTGCCGTGATCGTTTCTTTGGAATTGGTGAAGTGCGAATCCGGTATTACCGGTGTAAAGTTCTCCGTTCAGGACACTGGAATTGGCATATCACAGGAAGATCAGAAAAAATTATTCCGGCCGTTCATGCAAGCGGACAGCAGTACCACGCGATATTTCGGCGGTACCGGACTCGGACTGGTGATCTCGCAATCTCTTGCGCAGATGATGGGGGGAATATTCTCTGTTGTGAGTGAAAAGGGGAAAGGGAGCACTTTCTCTTTCTCCATTCCGCTGCAACCGGGAAGCGCAACGATTCCACCGAGCCGAAAAACTATTCCGACGATGAATCGTTTGCTCATTGTATCCGCCAATGAACCGTTTTGCTCGGCACTGGATCGGATCCTGGTGCGATGGGGATGCAGAGTGACCATCGCACGGACAAAAAAAGAAGCAACGAGTGCCTTATCCGAAGCAGTGAATGCGGGGGATATGTATGATGCGATCATGATCTCGTCAAAGCTGAGCACGGAAGAATACAGTGAATTGTGCGAAAAGATAAGAAAGATTGAGGGGGCAGAGCGGATGAGGATCATTATTATGGCATCAAAGGAACAATCCGTTGCGCTGAAGAATTTACGATGCAGTGATTTTGTGCTCACGAAACCGATCCGTCAGTTTGATCTGCATTCCATCGTTGTACAGGCATCGGATCAGCCTGCCGTCAATGCTCTCCCGGCAGAAGTACATCCGGAAGTCCGTCAGCGCAAGACCGAACGGTCAGAGTTGATCCTTTTGGTGGAGGACAATGAGGTGAACCAGGATGTCGCCATCGAGATGCTTCGGCGGCTGGGATATGATCCGGACCTCGCTGAGAATGGTGCACAGGCGTTATTGAAGCTGAAAGAGAAAAAATATGATCTGATCCTGATGGACTGTCAGATGCCGGTGATGGATGGTTTTGAGGCAACTCGAGTCATCAGAAAGATGGACCTCCCTGTATCGACGACCACGGTGATCGCAATGACGGCGAACGCATTCCAAAGCGACATTGACCAATGTTTGAATGCCGGAATGACCGACCATCTCGCAAAACCGGTGAGCATAAGTATGCTGAAGAACATCCTGGATACATGGCTGCACCAAACGAAGGACCCTATTGCATCATCAGGAACAGAAGCCGCATCATTGGATCCTGAAATTCCCGTCATCAATGAAAGTTTCATTAAAGAACTAAGAAGTATGGTCAGCGGGAATATAGACCAATGGCTCGAAGGAATATTTAAAAAATTCATTGGACACACCATTGAGATCATCGGGGCACTGCGCGATGCCGTGCAGAAGGAGAATTCCGAAGAGATCCACCGGCTTGCACATAAATTAAAAGGGAGCAGTTCATCGGTCGGGGCGGATCGTATCGCGGCAATCGTGAAGAAGATGGACAACAAGCAGCTCTCCGTTCCTATGGATGAGAACCGTATTTTGCTGATGGAACTTGAAAAAGAATTCCAGCTCTTCCAAAAGAGCATTGAACTCCGTTATGACCACAGAGTGGCAGATTAGTATCTATCCTGCTTCAGCCGGTGTAAAAGCAGAAGAAGGGAGTGACATTCCTTTTTACACCGGTAAAACGTCAGGTTATTTGTATAGGTATTCAAAGAATAAATGACTAAATATTATGGCATTTCTGATGTAGTTGAACCTATTCAACCTTACTGAGACGCTATTGTGTTCAACGATAAATTGCTGCACCACACCACACCACACTACAACTCGCACGTCAAAATAATTCTAACGTTTCTAAATCCATAACAATTCGACCGTAATTGATGAAGCAGATATTTGTATCTCTGCTTGGTTGATGTTATTTCAATAGGGGAAAAAGGGTGTTGTAATGAAAAACATCGAAAAGGGATCCGACGCTACAATCCTCCGCCAAAAGGCCGAAGAGCAGTTGAGAAAAAAAAGGGTTCAAACCGTTGAAAAGCTTTCTGAAGTCGAAATGTTGAACCTTGTTCACGAACTTGAAGTGCACCAGATAGAACTGGAACTGCAGAATGAAGAACTGATGACGGTAAAAGAGCAGGCGGAAACTGAGGCGTATAAATATGCCGCTTTATTCGATTTTGCTCCGTCAGGTTATCTTACACTCTCTAAAGCCGGTATTGTCACCGAGTTAAATTATGCCGCATCGCAAATGCTGGCAAAAGATCGAATGCAATTAAAGAATGCACGTTTTGGTTTTTTTGTTTCCGACGATACAAGATCAATTTATGACGTGTTTTTCGATAGAATATTTGTTACTGCGATCAAAGAATCATGCGATGTTACTCTTACAATAAATGGTAATCAGCCACTGTATGTTCATCTTACTGGTATTGTTTCCGAAAATGGCAATCAATGTTATATTGTTGCCGTCGATATCACTGAACGCAAAAAAACGGAAGAAATCATTCGCGAAAGTATAGAACGGTTCCGTTCAATTACACAATCGGCAAGCGATGCTATGATTAGTTCAAATAGCAGAGGAATAATAACAGACTGGAACAGAAGTGCAGAAATATTATTCGGGTATACAGAAAAAGAAATTATCGGAAAAAGATTGTCTGTGATCATACCGGAACGATTCGTTGAACTACACGAACGTGGTATGAAGCGGGTGGAACAGGGAGGCGAACATCGCGTTATCGGGAAAACTGTTGAGGTAGTTGGATTACATAAGAGCGGAAATGAGATTCCCACAGAATTATCTTTGTCGGAATGGCAAACAGCTTCCGAAAAACATTTTACGGCTATCATCCGAGACATTACCGATCGCAAGAAGTTGGATGAGAATCTGATAAAGAATGAAACAATGTATCGCACCCTCATCGAGAATACCGGGACCGGGTATCTTATCATTGATTCGCATGGTATGGTAATTGACGCGAACAAAGAATATGTGCGGCTGAGCGGCCATAAGGAACTGCGCGAAATACTTGGGAAAAGTGTTTTAGAATGGACCGCCGAATATGAAAGAGAGAAAAATGCAGAGGCAGTAGCTCAATGTGCTAGGGACGGTTTTATTAAAAATATGGAAATTGATTACGTTGATACTGCAGGCCGGATCACACCTGTTGAGATCAGCGCTACCGTAGATGGGAAAGGGGAGGAGATACGGATTCTCTCTATTTGCCGGGACATCAACGTGCGCAAACGGGCGGAAGGAATATTAAAATTCAGTGAAAAAAAATACCGCAGTCTCGTGGAAACGGCACAGGAACTTGTTTGGAAATGTGATGAAAACGGTTGTTTCACGTATTTGAATCCGGCATGGGAACATACTCACGGGTATACAGTGGAAGAGATGCTTGGAAAGAATTTCGGGAGTTTCCAAAAGCCTGAAATATTTGCAAGAGATAAAAATGAATTTTCCCGACATTTAGCCGGTGGATCTGTGAAAGGGTACGAAACCACCCAAATTGCGAAGGACGGACGGGAACTCACTCTTCTTTTTAACGCCATACCACTCTTTAATATTGATGGCATTTTGATAGGCACACAAGGAACAGCAACTGACATTACCGAGCGAAAACACGCAGAGGAAGCACTGGGTGTTAGCGAGTATCAGTATCATCGTCTGATTGAGACAATGGCAGATGGCGTTTATAAGAGCAGTCACGAAGGGAAATTCATTGAAGTCAATCCTGCAATGGTGAAGATCCTTGGTTATGACAGTAAAGAAGAGTTGTTGGAGATCGATATAAAAACACAATTGTATTTTGATGCCGACGATCGTGATAGTCTTTCAACAGAAGAGGAGTTATCCGGAAGATCTGCGTTTCGTTTGAGAAAAAAAGATGGCTCGGAAGTCTGGGTTGAAGATCAAGGTCGCCTTATCCTTGATGGTGATAAAAATATTTTGTTTCACGAAGGTGTTTTGCGTGATATCACTGAGCGCAAAAACACCGAGCAATCATTACGTCAAGCGCAGAAGCTTGAAAGTATCGGCACTCTGGCCGGCGGTATTGCACACGATTTCAATAATCTTATGAACGCCGTCTTGGGACAAGCCGGCCTGGCTCTTCAAAAACTCCCTAAAGAAAATCCGGCAGTAGACCATATCACAAAAGCAATCAAGGCATCTGAGCGTGTTGCCGATCTTACAAAACAACTGCTTGCATATTCGGGTAGAGGGAAATTTGTTATTGAGGAGATCGATCTCAATATCATGGTCAAGGAAAATATCCAATTGCTTGAAGTATCGCTTCCAAAGATGGCCATATTGCGGTATGAACTTGGCACTCCATCCCTTTATTTCAAAGGCGATATCAGTCAAATACAACAAGTGATAATGAATCTTATCATCAACGCCGGTGAAGCAATGGATCCAAATCCTGGATACATTACTGTCCACACAAGCAGGATTGAAATTAAAACAGAGACCAATGAATATTCAAAGTATACCGGTGTTCCGCTCGCGGCGGGCAGCTACGCGGTATTGCAGGTGAAAGATACGGGCAGCGGTATCAGTGAAGAGACTCTTAAACGGATATTCGATCCGTTCTTTACGACAAAATTTACCGGCAGAGGTCTTGGTCTGGCTGCTGTTCTTGGAATTATCAAAGGACATAAAGGGGGACTGCGTATCAACAGCGAAGTAGGGAAAGGAACTACCTTCGAAATTGTTTTTCCGTTAATTGATCCTTCCAAAACGACCGAAGTATCAGTGAAGGATGACCTATCGGTTATCAACGGAGAAGGCAAAACTATTTTAGTGATCGATGATGAATCCACAGTAATTGAATTGCTCGAAGATATATTAACGGAAGTGAACTTTAGTGTGATCAGTGCAATAGATCCGTTACATGGTATCGAACTCTATCGCCGGGAGCATCAAAACATCTGTATGGTGATTCTTGACTATTCAATGCCGAGCATGGATGGCAAAGCGGCATTTGAGGAACTCATAAAGATCAATAACGATGCAAAAGTTCTTCTTTGTTCAGGATATTCTGAAGAAGCGATACTGTCGGTGTTCGGAATAGATCGACCGGCAGGGTATTTCCAAAAGCCATATAAAACGGAAGCACTTGTGCAGAGTGTAGCGGAGATTGTTTCGAAAGAAAAATAGATCCAAATTATTAGCACACATCTCAATGACCGGCTCTCTTGCTTGAATGAACCTATTGGTCATCCATGTATCTGGATTTCCGCCAATTGCCCTGCGTTTTGAAAT
>CAIVNT010000526.1 GCA_903907305.1 uncultured Ignavibacteriota bacterium | reverse complement strand
GCAGAATATCGTGGCAGTCATTACTTATATCGAAGCAATTGCAAAAGGGATGTGGGAAGAAATGGAGCGGGATCCGTCCGTTTTTCTGATGGGTGAAGACATTGGTCCGTTCGGCGGAGCATTCAAAGCGACCAAAGGATTCCTGGAGCATTTTGGTGAGAATCGCGTCGTTGATACTGTCCTGGCAGAGACGGCGATCCTCGGTGCTGCCACCGGCGCAGCAGTCGTCGGTATGCGTCCCATTGCAGAGATGCAGTTCGCAGATTTCGTGACAACAGGATTCAGTCAGTTGGTGAACAATTCAGCTTCCATCCATTACCGGTGGCATATTCCCTGTCCGATGGTTGTTCGTCTTCCGAGCGGAGCAGGCATTCACGGCGGACCGTTCCATTCAAGAAATCCTGAAGCGTGGTTCTTTCATCAGCCCGGTTTCAAGATCGTTGCGCCGTCAACACCATATGATGCAAAAGGATTGATGAAAGCAGCAGTAAGAGATAACAATCCTGTCCTCTATCTTGAACACAAACGGCTGTATCGTCACATTAAAGGTGAAGTCCCCGAAACGGATTATATCGTGGAGATCGGTAAAGGCGACGTAAAGCGAGAGGGAAATGATATTTCTGTGATCACGTATGGATCGATGGTACATATGGCGCTGGAAGCAGCAGAAGTGATGCAGAGCGAACATGGTGTGAGTGTTGAAGTGGTAGATCTCAGAAGTCTGATGCCGTTGGATACTGAAACGATCTATTCGTCGGTACGGAAGACGGGAAAAGTCCTGATCGCGCATGAAGACAACATCACCGGCGGTATCGGTGGCGAATTGTCTGCACTGATCACAGAACATTGTTTCCAGAATCTCGATGCACCGGTGAAGCGTATCGGCGCGATCGATACACCGACACCGTACAGTCCTACGCTGGAGGAATTCTTTTTGCCGAACACGAAAAAAGTTACAACAGCACTGTTGGAACTTGCGGCATTTTGAGATTTGAATTTTGTTTCGTGATATTTTTAATATTATTTAATAGAGAGTTTTTATTATGGCGTTAGTTGATGTGATCATGCCCCAGATGGGCGAAAGCATTGCCGAAGGAACGATCTCCAAATGGCACAAAAAAGTCGGCGATAGGATCGGCAAGGATGAGATATTGTTGGAAATCAGCACGGATAAAGTTGATTCCGAAATTCCTGCGCCTGCTGCCGGTGTGATCGCTGAATTACTGTTCCTGGAAACGACTACCGTTGGTGTCAACACTGTCATTGCTCGGATCAATACCGATGCAAATTCTTCAGTGAGTGCAGCAGCTCCTGTTCCCGTTGCTCCGAAACCCACAACGGCTCCAGTTCAGCCAGCTCCCGCATCGACACAATCTCAGCCTGGCGTTTCCGGCGGAACATTGGTGGATGTGATCATGCCGCAAATGGGTGAGAGCATTGCCGAAGGAACGATCGCAAAGTGGCATAAAAAAGTCGGGGATAAGATTGCGAAAGATGAAACTCTTCTCGAGATCAGCACGGATAAAGTTGACTCAGAAATTCCTGCACCAGCGGCGGGGATCGTTGCTGAATTATTATTC
>CAIVNT010000525.1 GCA_903907305.1 uncultured Ignavibacteriota bacterium | reverse complement strand
TGAAAAGAGCAACTCGGAAACGATGTCTCAAAAGGAATTCGGCGCTTGGTACGGCAAATTCATGATGCACATCGAATCCGGTAAAAGGGATATCTTCTCGATCGTTGAATGAACGGACATATTTCAGAATATAATAATAGAAGCATCAGGACCCATCAATGATCGGACAAACGGTCTCCCATTATAGGATAATTGAGAAGCTCGGCGAGGGCGGGATGGGAGTGGTATATAAAGCCCAGGACACGAAGCTCGACAGATTGGTTGCTCTTAAATTTCTTCCAGAGCATGTGGCAAAGTCCGAACAGGAAAAATCCCGATTCTTTCAGGAAGCGAAATCCGCTTCTGCATTGAATCATCCCAATGTTTGCACCATCTACGGTATCGACGAAGCGGATGAGATGCAGTTCATCGAGATGGAATTGGTGGACGGCGCAACGCTGCGTGAGAAGGTCGCATCATCATCTCCGCTCCCGATCAAGCAAGTAGTCGAGTACGCCTTACAGACATCAGAAGCACTTCAGGAAGCGCACAGCAAAGGGATTATTCACCGCGATATTAAAGCGGAGAATATCATGGTGAACTCGAAGGACCAGATCAAAGTAATGGATTTCGGTCTGGCGAAATTGAAAGGTTCACTCAAACTGACAAGAACATCCAGCACGATCGGTACACTCGCCTACATGTCCCCCGAGCAGATACAGGGAATTGAAGCGGATTCTCGCTCCGATATTTTCTCGTACGGTGTCGTATTGTTTGAGATGACAACGGGGAAGATGCCGTTCCGCGGTGAGCACGAAGCGGCAGTGATGTATTCCATCGTGAACGAAGAACCGGAGAATGCGGCGAAATTCAGGAGTGATATTCCCGAAGAATTGCTTCATATTCTGAAGAAATCGCTTGAGAAAGATCCTGATGACCGGTATCAGTCCATGTCCGAGATCATCGTGGATCTCCGTCGCTTGAAAAAAGAATCAACGCGCGTCGTTAGGACAAAAGAATTCCAAACTCCCTCCGATATTAAGAAGCGCTCTTCCGCTGCACCGAAACAACACATGATGGTGTCTCAGCAATCAATGATCCTGGGTGCTTCTGTGATCGTGCTGCTGCTTGGCGGATTCTTCTTCAAAGAATCACTCCGGTCATTGTTCAGTCGAGAAGAGAAGAAAGTGATCGTCGTTCTGCCGTTCGAGAATCTCGGACCGGATGACAAGAATTATTTTGTGGACGGAATGACGGATGAGGTGACCAGTAGATTATCCGGACTCTCGAGATTGAAAGTGATCGCCCGTTCGAGTGCCGTTCAATATAAGAAAACGACCAAATCGTTGAAGCAGATCGGCGAAGAACTCGGTGTGAACTATATCCTTCAGGGGACCGTACGCTGGGAAACCGTCGATGGGAAGACGAACGTCCGTGTGAATCCTACGCTCATCCGTGTAGAGGATGAGACTCAGGCGTGGTCCGAATCGATCGAGTCCGTACTCTCCAGCGCGTTCAAACTTCAATCCGATATCGCCAGCCGCGTTGCAGGTGCGATGAATGTTGCGTTGGTAAAAACAGAGGAGCGATCATTATCTTCTGCGCTCACCGAAAATTCCGAAGCATACGACATTTATCTTCAGGCGATGGAATATGCCGACAGAAGCATCGGCAAGTCCGATCAGGAGATCGCCATCCGGCTGTTTGAGAAAGCCGTCCGTCTCGATCCAAACTTCGCCGCCGCATATGCCCGTCTCGGAAAAGCGCATGCGAGCTTCTATTGGTTCTTCTATGACCGTACTTCGAATCGAATCGAAATGGCCCGACAAGCGGCGGAGAAAGCTGTCACACTCTCTCCTGAATTATCGGAAGCCCATGAAGCGTTGGGGTGGTTCCATTATCACACGAAACTGGATTATCTGAGCGCTCTGAAGGAATTTGATCTTGCACTGAAATACCGTCCGAATAATTCGCAGGTATATTACGGAATTGCAGCGGTGAAACGGCGTCAGGGTGACATTCAGGGTTCCATCGACGCATTCAAACAGTCCATCGAAGCAAACCCCCGTGCGTCGGATGTTCTCCGTCAATTGGGCGAAACGCTCACACTGCAGAGAAGCTATGAGGAAGCGGATTCCTATCATGACCGTTCGCTGGAACTTGCGCCGGATATGACGGTGACGTATTGGGATAAGATCAAGAATATCCTTCTGTGGAAGGGTGACCTGCGGTTGGCGCGGACGCTGCTTGCTGAAGCACGCCGGCTCGGCAAGATCGAAGAGACGGAATTCTCCATCGACTATATGAATTTCCTTGTCGAACAGGCGGACGGAAAGTACGACGCTGCAGTGAATGCATTGTCAACATCGAATACCGATGCATTGGAAAATACACAATTTTATTTCTCTCCGACCGTTCTGCTCCGTGCTAAACTGGAGCTGTATCGTGGGAATATCCCGTTGGCCAAAAAATATTTTGACAGTTCCGTCATCTATCTGGAAAAGAAACTCCAAAAGACCGGTGAGGATGAACGTCTGTACAGCGCTGTTGGTATCGCGTATGCAGGACTCGGAAATAAGGAGAAGGCGGTCCAAAACGGTATCCGCGGTATGGAACTGCTGCCGGTGGAAAAAGAAGCGTGGCGCGGATCCGGCCGTATGATCGAAATGGCGGAGATATATACGACGATCGGTGAACAGGAAAAAGCGCTCGATCTGATCGAACGGCTTCTCTCAATACCGTCCGAACTCTCACCGGCGTATCTGAAACTTGATCCGGTGTGGAGACCGCTCAAGAGCAATAAACGGTTTCAGAAAATTGTACAAGAACAATAATTGAATCATCGGTTCATTGATTCACTACCACATGCTTTGCTTTTCAATGGAACAATGAGCAAATCAACAAATGAAAAAATCCTATGATCGACTCGATTATATCTCACTATAGAATTCTAGAAAAGCTGGGCGAAGGCGGAATGGGCGTAGTGTACAAAGCCCAGGATACGACCCTTGACCGTTTTGTGGCGATCAAATTCCTTCCGGCACATCTTTCAGCGACTGGAGAGAACAAATCTCGGTTCCTGCAGGAAGCGAAAGCCGCCGCAGCGCTCAATCATCCGAACATCCTAAATGTGTATGAGATCGACGAACAGAACGGGATGATGTTCCTGGTGATGGAATATCTGGACGGTGAGACCCTCAAGGATCATTTGAACAATCTCACCACCGGTCCTGGGCTCGCGTACAAACTGGCATTGGATTGGGCGGTGATGATCGCGAAAGGATTGAAAGCGGCGCATGATAAGAATATCATTCACCGCGACATCAAACCGCAGAATATCATGCTCACCGGCAGCGGGAATGTGAAGATCATGGATTTCGGCCTTGCGAAACTGAAGAGCGGCGCAGGCTTGACGAAAACAGGCACTTCTCTTGGCACTCTTTCCTACATGTCTCCGGAACAAGTACAGGGGATTGCCACTGATCAGCGTTCCGATATCTGGTCCCTCGGTGTGGTGCTCTATGAGATGCTCACCGGCGACCTGCCGTTCAAAGCAGAACATGATGCGGGTCTGCTCTATCTCATAGCGAATGAGGATCCGCCTGTCCCGAGCGAGATGGACAAGAAGATCCCGCGTCAGATCGATCAGTTGATGAAGAAGTTCATCGAGAAGAACCGTGAACATCGTTTCCCGACGATCGATGCCGCATTAAAGGAGATGACGGAGATTCATGCGTCGATCGATGCCGCCGTCAATCAGCCGAAGGCGAAAGCGATAGCGGTCCTTCCGTTCGGTAACATCAGTCCAGACAAAGAGAGCGATTATTTCAGCGATGGATTGACGGAAGAATTGATCGCGAACCTGGCCAAATTGAAGGATATCCGTGTCGTTCCCCGTGCAACATCCATGCATTACAAAGGCTCTACGAAAGATGTGAAATCCATCGCCCGGGAACTTGGAACGCGCTATATCCTCTCCGGCAGCGTCCGAAAATTTCAGGAGAACCTACGCATCACAGTAGAGCTCATCGATATCGAAATGGATACACAGTTGTGGGCCGAGACCTACAAAGGGAAACTGGATGATGTCTTTGATATCCAGGAACAGGTTTCGAAGCAGATCGTTGAAGCGCTCATGGTGAAACTCTCTCCGACGGAGAAGGTCGTCCTGACGAAACGTTCCACGCTCAATCCCGAAGCGTTCGATTGTAACCTGCGTGCGCGGAATTTCCTCTATCAGCGGACAAAGAAGAGTATGAATTTCGCCATCCAGCTCTTTCAGAAAGCGATCGAGCTCGATCCGCGGTATGCCGATGCCTATGCCGGACTCGGAGAGACATTTTCCTCGCTCTATCAGGACGTTGAACGGAACGAACAATGGCTGGATAAATCCATTGAAGCGAGTTTGAAAGCGTTGATGTATGATTCCACGCTTCCCGAGGCATATGCAGCATTGGGTCTCGGTTATTACAGCAAGCGTATGTTCGATGATGCCGTCACCGCCAGCAAGAAGGCCATTGAACTCGATCCGAACAATTTTCTCGGATACTGGATCCTCGGCCGCATCTATAATAACACCGACCGGTACACTGAATCGGTCCAGTTGTTCCACAAAGTACTCGAATTGAATCCTGATTTCTATTCCGTGTACGGTGATCTTCAGATCGTCTACGGCAGAATGGGCGAGAAGGAAAAATATCAAAAGATCCTTCACGAAGGACTGGCGACATACAAACGATATCTTTCGCAGCATCCGGATGATTCACGCGGTCACATGTATTATGCCACCGACCTTGCGCAGGTGGGCGAGAAAGATGAAGCGGAGATCCAGGCGGCGAAAGCCATCGAATTGTCGCCGGATGATCCTTTGATGCTCTATAACGCAGCATGTTTCTATGCGCAGATGGGTAAGAAGGCGGCCGCGATCCGATCCTTGAAGGAAGCCATGGCGGTGGGATACGGGAATTTTGAATGGCTCCATCGGGATACTGACCTTGATTCCATCCGCGAAGAACCGGAATTCAAGGATTTGATCAAAGGAAAGTAGCGGCGCAAGAAATTAATATTGAATCATTGATCCATTGTTTCATTGAATCAATTGAAGGTCTTTCAATGAACCAATGAACAGATGTTTAGATGGATCAATCAGCAAAGGGTTAAAATTTATGGTCGGCCAAATAATCTCACACTTTAAGATTGTAGAGAAGCTCGGTGAGGGTGGAATGGGCATCGTGTACAAAGCCCAGGATACCACTCTCGACCGTTTCGTTGCACTGAAATTCCTTCCCGATCATGTGAAGAGCGGTTCAAATGAATTGGACCGTTTCCTTCAGGAAGCGAAAGCGGCCGCGTCATTGAACCATCCGAATATCTGCACGATCTATGGTATTGAAGAGTCGGAGGGAAAACACTTCATCGTGATGGAATTCGTCGACGGACAGACGCTTCAGGAACGGAAAAGCAATCTTTCGCAAAAACAAGCGCTCGATGTGGGGATCCAGATCGCTGAAGGACTTGCCGCTGCGCATGAAAAAGGGATCGTCCACCGCGACATTAAACCCGAGAACATCATGATCCGTAAGGACGGCATCGTGCAGGTAATGGATTTCGGTCTGGCAAAACTGCGCGGTGCGTCGCGGCTCACCAAAGAGGGAAGCACCGTCGGCACTGCCGGCTATATGTCACCCGAGCAGGTGCAGGGACAGGATACCGATCACCGCTCCGATATTTTCTCCCTCGGTGTTCTATTATATGAAATGCTTGCCGGACAAATTCCATTCAAGGGAGTCCATGAAGCGGCCATCGCGTATGAGATTGTGAATGTCGATTCACCTCCGATGTCCTCCGTAAAACCGGATATCACACCGGAACTCGATGCTGTAATCCTCGAATGTTTAGAGAAAGATCCGAAAGAGCGTGCACAGTCCGCGAGTCAAGTAGCACTCGATCTGAAACGCTGCCGCCGTGAATCAAGCCGCTCACGTGCAAGCCGCACGATGGCAGCGCGTCCGAACTTGTCTGCAACACGGATGAGTTACACATCCAATGATATCGAACAGTCCGCAGAGAATATCGGAATGAAGAAACAATTTCCATGGCTCATGACCGCGGTTATTGCAGTGGTGATGCTGGCGTTCGGTTTTGGTATTTCAAAATATTTCATTCCGTCAAAGACCGACACAACAATGCCGGTGATCAGTGCAACCATTGCACTTCCCTCAGGTTTGAGATACAATGACGGACTCGGCGGAAATTCGGCGATCTCACCGGACGGTTCGAAGATCGCATTTGTCGGAACGGATTCATTACTCCGGATGAGTCTCTGGGTCCGCTCTCTCAATTCGCCCGAAGCGAAGATGCTGCCCGGAACCGAAAATGCACAGTATCCCTTCTGGTCATATGATAGCAAAACGGTAGGATTTTTTGCAGAAGGGAAACTGAAGACGATCGAAGCCAAGGGAGGACCGGTCATGACATTGGCCGACGCACCATTCGGCCGAGGTGCTGCATGGAGTAATTCAGGAGAGATCATCTTTTGTCCTTCCGTCACCGATCTGAATCTTCTCGCCGTGCCTTCAACGGGCGGGGCAACTCATCCAGTGACGCAATTCGATTCAACTATGGGGTCAGTGCCGCGGTTTCCCTCCATTCTGCCCGACGGGGATCATTTCATCTTCTCCATGATCTCATTGGCGAACAATGCGAAGCACTCCGATCTCTTTGTCGGTTCTATAAAGGATAAGACTTCAAAAAAGATCCTTGATGAAAGTTCTTACGGTATATATGCGTCCGGACACGTGTTCTCATTTCGGCAGGGGATCCTGATGGCTCAGCCGTTCGATCCGGCGTCGCTGACCTTCTCGGGAAAACCGGTGACCGTCCAGGGGAATATCAATTCCTGGACTCCGCGCGGTAAAGCGGATTATTCTGTCAGCGAGAACGGACTCCTCATCTATTCCCTCGGAGGTTCAGGACGCACGAGCGAGTTGTTTTGGATCGACAGGCAAAGTGCTGCCACATTGATCGGAAATTTTGATCCATATTTATCGATCAAATTGTCACCGGATAATTCGAAGATTGCCTATGATCAGATCGATGCAAAAGGGGAACGTCCGACGGTATGGATCTTTGACAATGCTACGGCAGTCAGAACGAGGCTTACGTTCGGTGCGGACGGAGGAAGTTCACCGGTATGGTCACGCGACGGATCGAAGATCTATTATAATGCGGATGTCGCGGGCAGCAAAGCGAATATCTTTGTGAAACGCACCGATGGCTCAGGAGAAGAAAAAATATTTGTGAGTGGAAATGATAAGACCGTCGGATATATGTGTCAGGATGTTTCTCCGGACGGTAGGTATTTGTTGATACGGATAGGAAATGAATCCGGATATGACCTTGGGACCATCGATCTCAGCGATACCGTGAAGGTCCCTACTGTTCTGGCATTAGGTGTCAAAGGATCGAACGCGTGTTTCTCACCGGAAGGGAAATGGATCGTCTTTCAAAGCAATGAATCAGGTGTTTCAAAGATGTACGTTGCATCATTCAAAGGGATCGAAGGGAAATGGCTGCTGCCCGCCGAAGGAGCTGCCGCACCCTATTGGGTGAAAGGGAAGATCATCTTCTATTCCACGGCGCACGACAGTTACGAGGGATGTGATGTTTCATTCTCGAACGGGAGTCCGGTCTTTGGGCAGCCGACGTCTCTCTTCGTTAGCGGCCGTTCACAGAACGCATATCTCTATGGTGTGTCAAAAGAAGGGGACCGATTCCTCGGATTCCGTCCCGCGAACGCCGGTGTCGGCAGTAACATCTCGCTGCTGGTGAATTGGAAAGGGCTTGTTACCGAAGAGCAGAGTAATTGATACATCGCATCATTTGTTCATTGATTCATTTGTAAGCACAAAGCTTTTCAATGAACCAATGGACCAATCAACAAATGAAAAAATCTTATGGTTGGACAAATTCCAAAATCACCCACGAGCGTTGTTTGCGAGGGGAAGTGA
>CAIVNT010000524.1 GCA_903907305.1 uncultured Ignavibacteriota bacterium | reverse complement strand
GGAGATGATAATAACTGGAGCACGAACAGCCAGCCGACATCGTTTAATGATGTCACTTTCGATGGAAAAGATACGATCAACGTGAATGTCGCCGGTACGGTGAACAATCTCATCCTTCAGAATGATACACTTCGATTATCGATCTTATCCGGAAATTCGTTGACGGTCAGCGGTAATCTTTCTCAATACGGCGGTGATTTCAGGACGAAAGCATTGTTCCCGGCTGTGTCTGGATCTGTGACGTTCACCGGTGGTACCTTTGGCTACGACACTGCAGGAGGACCGCAGACGATCGCTGCGCAGACATATAATAAACTCCGTTTGAGCGGGAACGGCGGAGAAATAAAGACCGCTGCAGGTTCCTTCACTGTGAACAACAATCTGACCATTGGCGCTGGATCCGTTCTTGCGGACGGAGGCGGAATCATTACAGTGAAAGATTCTCTGTTGGTGAACGGTTTGCATACCGGTGCCGGGAAGATCCTGTTCAATGGAACAACGCAGCACCAGTTGACTGGTTCGGGTTCGCTGACGAATCTGCAGCTGAATAATTCATCCAACGGTATTACTCTGGATAGCAATGTGACGATCAACGGAATATTGACGTTGTCTTCAGGAGTCATCACCGCGCCGAATGATACACTATGTATCAGTTCCACCGGATCAATTTCCAGAACGAGCGGCCACGTGAATGGGAATCTCAGGAAATATTTTTCTACAGTTGCGGATTCTCTGACATTCGAGATCGGTAATGCATCAACATACCTTCCGGCAACAGTATCGTTCGGTACAATCACGACGGGCGGAAACCTTACCATGCAGACGTTCGGAACAGAGCATCCGGATATCACTAATTCTTCCGTGAATCTCGATTCAAGTATCAATCGTTATTGGATCGTTCGCAACAACAGTATCGCTTTCGATACATACAACATTACATTCAATTGGCTCAGCGGTGATGTGGATGCGGGGATCATCGACTTCTCCGATTTCATCATGGCAAAGAAGGATAACGGTGTGTGGGATGAAATAACGGCGGGAACTGTCACCTCCACAAGCATCCGCGGGATGAACGGAACATCGTTCAGCGAATTCGCAGTAGGAAAACCATCATCACAGACGTTCACTTCAGTCATCACCGGAAACTGGTCCGTTGCCGGGACGTGGGACCTGAACAAAGTTCCGAAACGCAGGGACAAAGTGATCATAGCAAGTCCCACCATTGTTTCTTTGGTTGATGCGAGGAAGATCTCGCGGCTAACGATCAACTCCGGCGGTGAACTGGCGGACGGAGGAAATCTGCTCGACCTCTACGGCAGCATGATCTTCAACGGTATGTGGAGCGGCAGCGGAAAGATCTCATGGAACAACAATGCTGTGGATACCCTTTCCGGTACAACCGGCAAAGCAACCGGAACATCAACATTGTTCGTGAACGGATCTGGGAAGCTCATTACTGCGGTGAATGATACTTTGTATCGAGTGCAGATCGCAACAGGGAACACCATCACGAACAATGGTACTGTCCGCTTGACACGATTGATCGGTGACGCATCTGGCTCCACCTGGGTGAATGCGACGAGTACTTCATTGAGCGTTTCAGATTCTTTGTTGGTTGTGGGAACATTGACCTCAACGGCAGCCAACAATACTGTCATTTACAATGGAACCGCATCTCAGAATATCAAATCCGGATCGTATGTGAACCTTACAGTGAGTGGATCACGAGGAGCAGCGAGCATCGTATTTCCGTCATCCACTGTTTCTGTGTCTGGTACTTTCAGTCCGACGGCAACATTTACGAGCGGGGGATATACCACGACAGGAAATACGTTCGACTACAATGGAACAGGAACACAAACAATTGCGCCGTTCGAATACAATAATTTGACCGCCAGCGGTACGCGCGGAGGTGCAACAGTGACATTGGGCAATACTGATACGATCGCCGTTGCCGGGACATTATCGTTGACAGCAACGTCCGTAACGTACTTGAATACCGGCAGCATCATCGATTTCAATGGAACCGGTAATCAGACTGTTCCGGTCTTCAATTATAATTCGCTGCGGATCAGTGGGGCGCGTACCACTAACAGTGTCACATTGTCATCGGCGGATACGATCGGTATTGCTGGTTCATTTATTCCAGTGGCAACATTCACCGGAGCAGGGGACTATATTGTTACCGGTACAACACTTTCTTTCAATGGTTCCGGTGCACAATCTGTTCCTGCTTTTCGGTATAATAATCTTCGTACGGCGACCGGTGGGACAAAAACAGCAACCGGCACACTTCGCATCTACGGTTCAATGTTCATAGACGCATCATCAACATTCAATGCATCTTCCACTACCGACACATTGTACGGTGATTGGATAAACAACGGAACGTTCACTCCATCCACATCGAATGTTGTGCTCGCAGGGTCGAGCGCCAGCAACCTTTCCGGTGCATCCACATTTGCAACACTCGTTGCAAATAAATCCTCACAGTCTGTTCAGATCAATTTGAACAACAGTATGACCGCTGCAACTTTAACGATGACAACGGGCACGATGAATACATCGGCCAACACAATGACGATCACATCAACGCGGACAGGGAACGGTATTATTCTTGGAACGATCACACGGACTCATGCATTCTCATTATCAACTCCATACGCATTTGAAGGAGCGAATTCGCTGATCACCTTTGTGGTGGGAACGCCTCCGTCATCCGTGACAATGACGGTTTCACAAACAGCACCGGCGAGTCCGACCTTTGTCAATACGAATCGAGCTGTGAGTATTGCAATGACTGGAGGGAGCGGATTGACAAGCACACTCCGATTACATTATGAGAATATCGATGCGAATAGTCTGAACGAAACCATCATGAAATTATGGCAATATTCCTCATCATGGCTAAACCGCGGTTCAACGTCCTATGACAGTGTGAATAATTATATTGAAGTAACCGGTTTAACTTCATCTATTGTGGGGAACTGGGGAATTGGTTCAAATGCTTCGTCCAAAACAGTCTCGGATATCAATGGAGGGTCAGCGATCGCCGGCGATTCTCTTCTCTATACTATATCGGTCACGAATCCGTATCTTATTACAAAAAGCAGTATTATTGTAACAGATCCTTTGGATAATAATCTCATTATCAAATCCGGAACGATCAGTAACAGCGGAGCGTTGGCGGGACAATTCAATAACGGGAATGGCAGTATGGTCGGCGGAACGATCACGTGGCCTTCGTTCTCATTGGCGAGCGGTGCAAGTACGACGAGAACCTTTAAAACAAATACGGATTCTATGATGGATGTTTCCGAAGCGGTCGTCAATACCGGAAATATTAATTTCGGCGGAAGCAGTGAAAATGTGACGGCATCCGTTACGATCATCAATATTGCCGCGATTGGGATCGATACGAATGTGGTGAGTATCAGCAATCCGATTCCGGGAGATACGCTCATCTATACATTAAAATACCGGAATACCGGAACATCCAATGCCACGTCCGTTGCGACGACATATACGATTCCGGGCAATACGACCTTTGTTGCGAACGGATTTGGCGTTGCCATGGGAACACAAGTGAACAGTGTAGCAAAAACAAATGCAGCGGATGCAGATGAAGTGTCCGTCAGCGGTTCGACGATCACCATCACATTCCCGGCCCTCTTACCCGGAGTCTATAAACAAGTGAAATTCAAAACCATCGTTAACTAATT
>CAIVNT010000523.1 GCA_903907305.1 uncultured Ignavibacteriota bacterium | reverse complement strand
GAACAATAATTGCGACACGTTTATCCGCCGTATTTGTGGTGGACGCCGAAGCATTCTAAACTCTTAACCTGACAACATTGCCTTAACAAGATGTCCTGCAGTTAATTCTTCGCCGGTAACGGACACGATATCGAGAATTTAAATCCATCCAGGTCCCGCAAACGGATCATCCTGACACCCCACGGCATATCAGCCGGTTCTGAATCGAGAATTCCTCCGGCCGCTTTGATCTGTTTTGCAATTTCGTCTACGTTTTGGTTGGTAGTGATACGGAGTGAAAATCCTTCCGCCTTCACTCTCTCCCATCCTTTTGCACCGTCATCCTGATTGATGGAGATCCTCACCTCACCAGCTCTCAGTGAAACACCGCGGAGAATACCATCTCGCTCTATCCTTCTGTCAATGGCAAATCCTACCACATCAGTATACCATGCAAGACTTTTTTGAAGATCCTTCACGGTGATGGATACTGCAAATACAGTTCCGTGAAGAAGTTCCCTAACCGGTGAATATTCGCTCATGTAATATCCTTTTGATTAATGAATGACGATTGATGAGTAATGAAGTGAAATAATGTAGCGATTGTTTCTGGGTGAAACAAATGAGCGCTCACTGTTGCGAATACACTTTAAACGCTGGTTTGATCAGGCGTCCGGAACTACATTTCGTATTCGTGCCAATCCGTCTTATCCGTCAAATCCCCGCCCTACTCACACCTAATAACGATTGTCGGTCAGGCAGGCGTGTTCTACGGCTAAAATGTTAAAATAAAAAAAGCGGACTTATCTGACCAAAATCGTCTTGGAAAAACTGCCCGCCCCTATAAATGTTTCTTGCGATTGTGAAATGATGTATTCGCCTTGAATGCTGGTCAGGACATGCCCGTCAAACAACGCAGCGGGTAAACTATCCGGACGTACCAATATTATCTGTGTAAATCCGTTTTTTCTGTCCAAACTGTGTTCTTACTTAAAATACAAGGGGCGGACTGGCGTCCGCCCCTACATTGATTCTCTGTGTTCTCTGTGGCCAATTATGAGGCTTTCTTGTATTTCACTGAATCATCAATCCGTTTCTTATCAATAGAACGTATCATTCCCACCACGACACCAACGATTTTGAATCGTTCGTCATTCTTGTGTACTTCGATCGGCTTATATTTACTGTTTGCAGGGACCAGACGGATCGTATTTCCGTCACGCTCGAACCATTTCACTGTCGGTTCACCTTCAACCAAAGCCACAACCATACGGCCATTACGCGCTTCGATCTTCGGATCAACGAAAAGAAGATCGTCCGTTTCAAGATTGGCATCCTTCATACTATCGCCGCGCACGTAAAGACCGAAGACATCATCCGAACCGGAAATATATTTTTTGATCTCGAATGTATCAACAATATTTTCCTGGGACATGAACGGCGTTCCTGCAGGAACATAGCCGTAGATCGGAATCCCTTTCGGACGGATCTGCATCAATTCTATACCGCGGGAAATATTCGGTATGTATCGAAGTGCCTGCTTCCTGTCCAGTGTGAGCAAATGTGAACGGACTGCATTCAGATTTACTTTCAGTGAACCGGCAAGATCCGCGAGTGTCGGAGGAATGTTGTTCTCTTCGATATACGAACGGACATGATCAAGAACTTTTTGCTGCGCTTTGGTAAGAGGTTTCTGTTCCATATTGGACACCTTCATGATAAGAAGACTGTAATTATGAACACTGTAATAATATACAGTTCTCAGCTGTTGGTGTCAAGGAGTTTTTCTTTAAAGAGTCCTTTATCGAGTATGTACGATTCGACAGAAGCCGGAACAAGATAGCGGATGGATTTGCCCAACTCTACTCGACCCCGGATGTCGGATGAAGAAACGTCGATATTAGGCACATCAACAAACACTGTATTGAGTGTCCCGAGAACTTCGTTCACCTGCTTAGGATATCCGGGACGGTTCATCACGACCAGCGTAACAATCTCCAGGATTTTTTTCGGTTCTTTCCAGAGATGGAATGTCAGATAGTTATCCATCCCTATCAAAAGGTAGAATGTGTCATTTGGCCTGGTCCGCTGAAGATATTCAAGCGTTTTCACTGTATATGAGATCGACTTCCCGTTGATCTCAAAATCCGAAGACTCAAAACGCTCATTATCCACAATCGCAAGTTTCGTCATTCGTAAACGGTCGAGCGGCACACCTGATTCACCCTCCTGTTTATGTGGAGAAATGAACGTGGGGATAAAAATGATCGAATCCAGTTCAAGTTCAGTGCGGACACGTTCGGCGACAACTAAATGTCCAAGGTGCGGCGGATTGAAAGTGCCGCCGTAAATTCCAATTTTCATTTTAAAACCTCTTCATAAACTTTCAATGTTTTTACTGCACATTCATTCCACGTGAACTGGGCGGCTCGTTCTTTTCCTTTCAGGAAAAGTGTATCACGCATTGGGCGATCATCCATTACGGAAATCAGATGTCGTGCCAACTCATCATCATCATTCGGATCGAATAACAGGCCGGCATCCCCTACGATCTCGGTAATGGAAGATGTTCTAGCTCCGATCGCAGGAACTCCTGAGGCCATCGCTTCGATCATAGAAAGACCGAATCCTTCGTAGAACGAAGGAAGAACAACCGCTTCTGCGGATTGATATGCCGTCCGTAATTCCTCTTCGGTGATCCTCCCTGTTTCGATCAATGAATCGTGGATCCGATAATCTTTTATGTGCCGAAGCAGATCTGCATTCAATGCACTTTTTTCACCGGTCATTACCAGCTGAATAGACCTATCGCGCAGCACCCGCGCAAATGCTTTCAGCAATACATGAACATTCTTATGCGGTTTTACGCTGCCGGTGTAAAGAAAGTACGGCTTTGTGATACCGTATTTTCGTTTGAATGCTGATTTTTCCGGATCGGAACAGACCGTAAAGAACGATTCATGGACTCCATTATAGACAACATGGATCTTCCGCTCCGGTACGCGATATTCACAGATCAATTCCTGTTTGGTGAATTCTGAAACAACGATGATCGCGGATGAGTTCCGGCAGGCATGACCGATCATCCATCGAGCATACATTCTTTGGGGAAGAGAGAAATATTCTTTCATCCGCAGATGGATGATGTCGTGGATGGTGACAACACTCGGCATATTGAGCATCAACGGCAGCGTGTAATGCGGCGCATGATAGAGATCTAAATTTTGATTATGTGCGGATGAAGATAGGGACAGAAGTTCCTGAATGGAATACTTCGGAGAATTGTTTTGTATGATGCTTCCCTGCAAATTCCCATGCACAGATGAACTGACCTCATTCGAAGCAAAATAGATCAGTTCCATCCCGCCGATCTGCTGGAATCCGGCAATAAGATTCTGCAGATACGTTCCGATACCGTAATCGAAATACTTTCGAATATCGATGCCGACTCGTATGTTGGAATTGTGCTGATTCACCGTTCTATTGTTTCGTCCAAAGTAGTTTCATGATACGGGAGATTAACGGACGTTCTTTCGGTTTCAATATCATAGCCGAATACTTCAATGCAATATACGTTCGGATAAGTATCCGTTCTGCAAAGGATGCATGTGTATCATAATAATGCAACTGACTTCTTCGATATTCAAATGCCACTGCAGGATTCATCGCTCCGTAACTCCTCCCTCCCAAATGTATCAGCCGTACAGAGGGGCAATACACATTGTGATATCGCGCTGTATGCACTCTCCTATTGAGATCAATATCTTCAAAATAGAGAAAATATCTTTCGTCAAATCCTCCAAGTGATTCATACAAACTCTTTCGTATCATGAACGCTGCTCCTGTCACCCAATTCACTTTCCGATCATCACTGGTTTTCGGTGCGGCATTCCTCAGCAGTTTCGGATCAGCCATCTTCCGTTTCATCCGAAATTCAGAAAGGATCGAAGGAAAATCACCGAATGATAGTTGGAATGTACGATCTTCATTCAGTAATGTTGGACCGACAATACCATTCTTCGGGTCAGCGATCAAATGAGAAGAAAGTGCTGACACTGTCTCTTCAAGAAAGAGCGTGTCATTATTCACAAAAAAAAGAATCTCACCTTTCGCCTTTTTTACTCCTTCATTGTTGGCACAACCGAATCCGTTATTCTTTGTCATGGCCTCTACATTGACGGCAGGGAATTCTTTCTTAAGGGTTTCCACTGAACCGTCCTGCGAATGATTATCCACAACAATCACATCCAGCATATCCGCTGAATGATATCGGAACAGAGATTCCAGGCACATTCGAGTATATGCGATGCCGTTATAGTTCACGATAATGATGCTGACGATGCTCATGACAATTCGATCACCTTCAAGCGAACGATCCGGCAATAGACCAGACAGATGCTGTTAACGATCTTTCCGGGCAGAGACTCGCCATTGGTGAGTTTGCCGGACATTTTTGCTATCACTTCTGCTTCATGGACTCTTTTTTCCTTTGCAATGACCGCACGCTTTCGACGGATCGTAGGAATGCGAATGAAGAACCAGCCATACGCATGGACAAGACCGTTCAACGAATATTTTCGACCGAGTATTGCCAGCATGATTTTTCCAATGCAATTCATCAAAACGAACGGAAATGCTTTCATGATCGTTGGAACTGAAAAGAAGATGAATAGATTGAGCAGCCGATTCCGTTCCTGATAGTATGTGAGGAAACTGCTCCGCTGATGTTGCGACGTTCCGTTCCCCAAATGATCCAGCACCGATGCATTCGTATGTTTCACACGATATCCCATAAATCTGGAACGTAGACCGAGATACACATCCTCCGCATAGACAAAATAGTCACCATCAAACGGTTCGCCGATGATATTTTTCTTGAAGATCATCGAAGCGCCGCCGGCATAGAAGATATCCGTCGGTTCATCGAACACACGCATGATATTATGCCCCAAGAAATTGATCGAACCGTTCTTTTCGTAGTATCGTTCCGGTATCCCTTTCGTCTTGATCAACGATGATGCAGCGACGATATCCTCTTCCCGAACTGCGTCAAGAAGTCCCTGCAGCCATCCACGATGGACGATGGTATCGTTGTTCAGTAGAATGATCAGATCGGATGATGCATGACGCACACCGAGATTGTTTCCACCGGCGAATCCCAGATTCGCGCCGCTTTCGATCAGTTTCACAGAAGGAAAGCTTTCTCTCATGTATTGAGCACTTCCATCCCGCGAACCATTATCCACAACGATGATCTCGGCAAGGCTGCCGCAGTCCTGCAGAACGGAGGTGAGACAATCATTCAGGAAGTGCTTACCGTTAAAATTGACAATGATGATGGATGCCAGCGGCAACATGTGATCGCTCATACAGTCTCCACAAGATCGATGATCTCTTTCGGCGGAGTCCAATCAGCATACTGTTTCCACCCTCCGTATTGAAGTGAACTGTTTTTCACGATGAATTCCCGCACCACCGCTAGTCGGTGTTTACTCATGATCAGCATCGCTGCGCCCCAGACCAGCATTTTTATCTTACCGTTGGACGAAGATCTTCCCCATTGATCATGGAGCAGGTTCCATCCGAAGCGGAAGGATTTTTCCATAAAATATGCTATGACAAGACGTTCCCGAAAATAATTATAGGACAACTCATATTCTTTTTCCGCTCCGGCGAGCAGAGGATGATTTCGATATTTTTCCATGATCAGAAGCTTTGCCGCATGTACGTTCACTTCATTTGAGCTGAGAGAATTCCCGGCCATCCGATACAGTGCAAGAATCTCTTTGAGATACACAAAAACGGCCCCGGATGCAGCAATGCGGATCCAGCATTCTACATCCTCGCAATAGATCGGAAGAGTCTCATCAAATTTGTGTTTTACAATGATCTCTTTTCTGAACAGGAACTCGTGGATGACTGCATTGAAAGATCGGTTATGGTCCAACACGAATGCGCGGAATTTGCTGCCGTCCGGAAGTTTTGCCGGTACTGTCCTGGAGAAATTCAGTTGCTCGTTGAATGTAACGAACTCAGTATAGACAACATCACACATCGTGTTCTGCTGGAAATGATCGACGCATTTCTGAAAACGTTCTTTCGGGAAGATATCATCAGCATCCAGAAATTGTAT
>CAIVNT010000522.1 GCA_903907305.1 uncultured Ignavibacteriota bacterium | reverse complement strand
GTGATGCGGTGTTTCCGAATTCCAACACCGATACGGTCCATATTTCGGGAACATTCACTTCTGGTCCTTTCCCAACATATACCACGACCGGCTCCACAGTTGAATTCAATTCTTCAACAGTTACACAATATACAGGATATCTCGATTATCATAACCTTGTCCTGAGGAATACCTACGCAAAAGTTTCGATCGGCGCATCGATCACCGTCAATGGATTGCTCGATATCGGCGGCCAAGGGCTTACGCTCGGAGCGACAAATGCGGACTATGCTTCAGAAATGGTCGTCCGCGCGGGAGCGACGGTGGACCTGTGGCATGCCAATGCATCACTCACGGTGAACGACGGAAACGGAGGAGGATACGATCTGATCGTGGATGGTACAATAGATAACAATGGAACTTTTCAATTCGGCAGCGGAGCCACCGGTCTCGTAAATGGCACCTATAAGGACCATCATGACGGCGGGACCATCCCGGACTTCACATGGGGGAATGGTTCAACAATCCAGATCCTCGGCATACAGTCCGCAACAACGCTGGGGGGACTCAACCAATCGTTTTATAATTTCTATTATTACTCCCCAAGTCAAAACTCTGTATTGAATTTCAATTCACAGATGACGAACGTGGCCGGAACATTCGATATAGAACATACCGGTACCGGATCGATCGTTCTGTTCTATTCGGATTCAAAACTGTCGGTCGGGAAGTTCTATGGATTGTACGGTACCGTGAATTTCAGTTCGACCTTGGGAGTACAGGATACGCTTGAAATAACCGGCTCTACCGGTCCCACGGATTTTGGGACGGCATTCACGGCATTGACGATCACCGGCGGCGGGGGAGCACACGGAGTGATCCATTTCAACGGTGCGAATCAATCAGCATATATCTCCGGAAGCATCTCTTCGGACATTGAGTTGCTCGTCTCGAAAAAGCTGACCTTTCCTTCCATGACCAATGTTGACGGTCCGGTCATTGTTGCGAGCGGGGGGATACTGAATAAATCGACGCTCGTCGGCTCGGGCTCGTTCGAGTTGAAGTCGGGCGGAACGATTGTGATCGACGATGCAGACGGTATCACGGAATTCGGTGCGACGGGAAACATCAGAATGTCGGGAAGCCGGACATTCAGTGCGGGCGGACGATATATCTATGAAAATACTGTTCTGCAGAATACAGGCGATGGTCTTCCGCTTGTCGTTTCGGTATTGTCGCAGAAAAATTCCAACGGAGTAACACTGACCAGATCCGTAACGGTGGTCGACACACTCTTCTTCGATGATCAGATCGGTACGTTGAATATCAACAGCGACACGTTGACGATCGGCGGAGCAACGATCGGTTACGTCGAGAACCTTAACGCCGGGAACGGTTCGGTGATCTATTCGAGCACCGCAGATGGTCAAGGGGTCATTCCGACGACCTATTTCAATCTTCTCTTCAGCGATCATTCCAAAAATCTGAATGCCGGTATCTATACGATCACGAATTCATTTGTTCCTGGAAATTCCATCGGACATAGCATTAATCTCGGATCGACGATTGTTTTTGCCGATGCCTCCTCATTGAGTGTCCCTCCGCTCCGGTACGGGAATCTTACGATCAATGGTAATCGGGATGTAAATTACGTCACATTCTCGAATACCGACTCCACATATATCAGCGGGACGTTCTCACTGAATGCAACATTCGCGGGCGGCGGTTATCAGACTGCCGGTTCGAAGATCGTCTTCAATGGAATTGGCGCACAGAACATTCCTAATCTGGATTTCGCGACACTGGTGGTCAGCAAACCTTCGGGCACATTGTCTGCATCAGCAAATATTTCTGTGACGGAGAATCTGGCATTGTTGTATGGAACACTCAATGATAATGGATTCACCATTACAGTGAACGGAAACATCCAGGGCTCGCTCGGTCAACACATCACCGGTTCCGAAGGCGGTAAGATCCAACTTGCCGGAGGCTCAATGTCGCACTCCATCAGCGATGTGGATCTGGGAGTTATGGAATTGAACGACTCGTACGGTGCATCTACTGCCTCTGCTCCGGGAATTAAGGACCTGGTCCTCACGAACGGGATTCTCGACATTACGAACGGACTCTACATTCTGAACGGCGGGACGCTCTCCCGTACCGGAGGATGGATTACATCGGCATCAGGCTTCATCAGTTTTAACGGAACAGGCACCGTTGTTAATTCTTTCGATTTCAACGATGTCACACTCAATGGTGCGGTCAGCGTTGCTGCCGGTACGACGATCGCCGGTATCCTGCGGTTGAACAGCGGCGGATCTATCACCGGAAATACTGTTTCTTATACGAACGGTTCCACTCTTCGGTACAGTACCGGCGGAACATTCGGAAGAGGGTTGGAATGGAGTTCGACATCCGGTGCCGGTTATCCGTACAACGTGGAAGTATCCGGAAGTACGACGCTCGATATTGGTGCGAACGGCGGGACAGGAACGAGTTGGGTAGTGGGAAATAATTTGACCATTGGCACCGGTTCTTCATTGACCATGAACGGCGGCGGGAATGAAATGACCGCTCCCTTGATCGTGCTGGGGAGCATCACCAATGACGGGAATATTACAACATCATCGCAATCAGGCGGAGATCTTCAAATTAAAAAAGATTATTTGCAGGATGACAATGGATCTTTTGGGTTCAATGCCGGGGCGGTCATTTTTAACGGCTCCACTCAACAAAATATCTCAAGGATCGCAAACTACGGTTATGTATCTATCGATTCGTTGATCATTGATAATTCGTTCGATACGGTGATGACGAATAACCTTGTCCTTTCGATCAACAAAGGACTTGTTTTGAATAACGGCGTATTTAGAAATGAAAACATTGAAAGTGGAAGTCCGACAACGATCACCGCGGTTTCAGGAGATTTGGCAGACCTTCCCAATAGTGTTCGGTTCTTCGGTGCGGCGATAATTTCGGGAGATGTGACATTCAGAAACGTTTCTTTGAGTGGTGAAACGGATTTTGGCAATGGTTCAGTGATCAACGGTGTCTTAGATCTATCCTTCGGCAGCAATGTTGTCAATAATCCGCCAACCTATGGAAATGGTTCGACACTGAAGTATTATACCGGCGGTGTGCATTCCCGCGGTTTGGAATGGAGTGCTTTATCCGGTCAAGGGTATCCCTACCATGTCGATGTGCGGAACAACACCACGCTGAAACTCGGCGCGAACGGCGGAATGGGCACACCGCGCTCGATGGGCGGCGCGTTGTATATCGAGTCCGGTTCAACGCTGACGATGAACGCCATTGAGACCGGGATGTCAGAAGCATTGACAGTCGCCGGAAACATCACGAACAACGGTTCTCTCATTCTTTCGCTCGATCCCGGCGGGGACCTGAATGTCGGCGGCAATTGGTCAGGCACAGGTTCATTCAATTCTAAAGATAGACACGTCACATTCACCGGATCAGGTCAGACGCTGACCGGACCAACAATGTTTACCGATCTGACGATCGCCGGAAGCGGGAACACTCTTACGTTGAATAACAGTGTCACGGTGAACGGCGTACTCGATCTCGCGGACGGTCATATTGTGACCGGTCCCGATACATTGACCGTCAGTTCAACTGGTTCGGTCAGTCATGTTTCCGGCTATGTGAACGGGAATCTTCGAAAGGAGATCCCTGTTTCGGATGGGACATATACATTCGAGATCGGTGATGGGGGAAATTATGCTCCCGTCAGTATCTTACTCACATTCGTCACGACACCCGGTTTTCTGACGGTCTCATCTTCGACGACGGGACCCGATTTGACAGGGAGCAATATCGATCCGTCGAAGAACCTGAACCGTTTCTGGACCATCGGGAATGAGGGGGTAACATTTTCACAATACATGGCCTCATTCTATTATAACTCTGCCGAAGTGGATGGCGGGGCGGATTATAATTCCTTCGTGATCAGACGGCACGACGGTGCTCAATGGAATGGCGTTACCCGGACAGGGTGGGGAAATGGGACGTTCGATGCGAACTTCCTGAACGATTTCGGCACCTTTGCATACGGAGCGCTTGTCACGAACGATATCACCTCTTCCGTTATGACGGCCGGCGGGTCGATCAGTCCTGCAGGTATTACCGCTGTTTCATATGACGGGAGCCAATTGTATACCATCACTCCCGATATCGGATACAATGTGGACCATGTGGATGTCGATGCGTTGGATCAAGGAGCGATCACAACGTATAACTTCACGAATGTCACTGCGCCGCACTCGATCGATGCATATTTTACGCCGGTAGTCTGCACGTTGGATGTCTATATAGCCGGATTTGGAACAGCGATACCCAGTATGGCGCAGATCAATTACGGCACCGGACAGCGATTCTTCTTCACACCGGATCCGGGTTATCACATTGACAGCGTGCTGGTGGGCGGCATCAAAACAGATTCGCTTGCAAGCTATACTGTGCTGAGTGCGACATCATCCCAAACCATTTATGTTTATACCTCTCAAAATTACGCTGTGACGTTCCGCGTGGATATGCGTCCGTCGATCCAGTGGGGAAGATTCATACCGTCCACAGATTCAATCATTCTCCGAGGAAGTATTGCCCCATTGAATTGGAACGGTACATCTTTTCGGCTGTTGGACGGCGATAACGATTCGATCTATACATTAACGACCGATCTTTACGCAATCGATTCCCTGCAATACAAATATGTAATCCTTCATCGCGGACTCGTTGTGTGGGAACGTGAAACGCCTTTGAATCAAAACCGGATCAGTGTCCTCACCGGTTCTGAAACACTGCCGCTTCAATCGTATGATGATCTACCTGCATATGCTCCTTTTTTTGGAGCATATACGAATGATGCGAGTACAGACATCCTTCTGCATATGGATGATGATCCTGTCGTAGGTCCCACAAATTATACTCAGTTCGGATTCTCGGTGTATGATCAATCGTTCCACGGTAACCACGGCTACAGGCGGCAACAAGCAGCTGGTGTTCAGGGACGGTTTGGAAATACATTCTCATTCAACGATTCAGATCATGTTGTGTCAATTCCTGACCACTCAACACTCCACTCCTCGACACTGACGCTCGAAGGATGGTTCAAATTCGCCGGAACATCAGGTGTGCAGATACTGATCTCAAAAGCGGTCGGATCGAATGTAGAAAATTCATATATCGTGTACTATACCGGCGGATCACTCTATGCGGCAGTAGGAACCTCCGGCGGATTTGGACCACTTCTTTCATCCGCCTGGACACCCGTGATCGGTCAATGGTATCACATTGCGTATATCCATGATGCTGATAATCAGGAGCATTCGTTGTTGGTCAATGGTGTTTCGGTCGCTTCTGGTGCGGATGCTATAACGTCAGAATTTGACGACCATCCCGTGACTATCGGAGCAGAACAGGAAAATGGGGCATTGGTGAATTTCTTCAACGGCGCAGTGGATGAAGTGCGGATCTCATCAACCGTACGGCCCCCGGTACAATTCAACATGCAGATTCCTCCGGTGAACATCGCGGCAACTGCCTCGGATACGGTCATGAATCTCACGTGGTCGAATGGAGGCGGAGCAGTTCCTGTATCACGGTACCGCATCTACCGGGGCGCAGATTCAACGACAATGACATTAACCGATTCATCGTATGCTACGAACTTTTCGGAAACATTGCCGAACGGTCCGGCTCTCTATTATTACCGGACATCAACGATAGACTCTACCGGCTTTGAAAGTGTAAAGAGTTTCGCTGTTGCCGATACTGTCTTCGATATTGTACCTCCTCCGGCTCCCGTCAATATTGCAGCTCTTGCACAGGACAGTCAGGTTCAGGTAACGTGGAGTCCGACCGCGGCGTTGGATTTCAAAAAATATTATATCTACGGCGGAACTTCACCGAATCCGACATCAATCATCGATTCCACATCCGTCATCGATGATACCGTGAAGATCTATACCGGACTGACAAATTATACCACATACTACTACCGTGTTGCCGTGGCTGATACCAACAGGAATATCAGCAGCTTCTCCGCCGATGTGTCGGGAATGCCGTTCGATCAAACACCGCCGGCAGCGCTCACCTCTTTGACAGCAACACCGCATGACGGCTCCATCGATCTCAGTTGGAGTGCCAGCGGTGCAGCAGACTTCAGAAATTATTATGTGTACGGAGGAACGTCTCCGAATCCGATCATACGGATAGATTCGTTATTCATGTTATATATGAACTCAACGACGATAACGGGATTGACGAACTATACGAATTATCATTTCCGTGTAACGGCAATGGACCTGAACGGGAATGAGAGTAATTATTCGAATGAAGTATCGGAAATGCCCGTGGATCTGACCCCGCCTGCTGCACCGCAGAATCTTACCGCAGTAGTGCACGACGGCCAACTTGATCTCCACTGGAATCCGAACGCCGAAGCCGACTTTGGTAAATATTATATTTTCTTCGATATCAACCCGAATCCGACCAATCGATTGGATTCGACGAGTGCCGGCGTGAATGATACGGTGAGGACCCTCTACGGTCTGACGAACTACCAACCGTATCATATCCGTATCTCGGCCGTCGATCAGTACGGCAATGTCGGTCCGTTTTCAGCAGAGATCACCGCAACGACTGTGGACCAAACCCCGCCGGCGTTCGTTCAATATCCTGTTGCAGTATCCGGAAATCATCAGGTTGTGCTGCATTGGAATCCGAATTCCGAGAGTGATTTTTCAAAATACTATATCTACAGCGGATTGACATCGAGTCCGACAATACTGCTCGATTCCGCAATCGCCGGCGTGAATGATACGGTAAAGACGATCACCGGTTTGACGAACGGAGTCCTGTATTACTTCCGTCTGAAGACGATCGATACGAGTGGAAACATCAGCAACTATTCCTTTGATGTCTTTGCAACCCCTGCTGATGTGATACCTCCCGCTGCACCGCAGAATCTCACGGCACTTGCGGGGGATTCTCAAACGACCATCCATTGGAATGCGAACACCGAGAATGATTTTGGAAAATATTATATCTACCGGGGGACATCACCGAATCCGACCACGCTCTTCGATTCGACGAACCTTATCACGGACACGCTGAAGACATATTCGGGATTGACGAACTATCAGCATTACTACTTCCGTGTCGCCGCGGGGGACAGTGTCGGAAATATCAGTGCATATTCCAACGAAATATTGACGACTCCGTACGATCAGACGGCGCTTCTTGCTCCGCAAAGTCTTGCAGCGATCGCCGGTGATGGTCAGGTAACGATCCATTGGGACGAGAACGTTGAAGGTGATTTCAAACGCTATGTTATTTTTGCAGGCACGACTCCGAATCCGACAACACGGTTTGATTCCACAACGAATATCCTCGACACGCTGAAGATCTATTCCGGACTAACGAATTATCAAATATATTATTTCAGGCTCGTTTCGGAAGATACGAGCGGAAATGTCAGTCTGTTCTCGAATGAGGTGAGCGTGATGCCGGTCGACATGACCCCGCCTGCCGCTGTATCATCACTGAGCGCGGTACCACATATCAGTTCCGTCGATCTCAGCTGGAATGCGAGCGGTGCTCCGGATTTCATGAAATATTATGTCTACGGGGGACATTCACCGAATCCGACGGTAAGAGTTGATTCACTCTTCATGTCGTATATGACGACGACCACGATCACGGGACTGACCAATTACTCGAACTACTATTTCCGGGTCACAGCAGTGGACCTGAACGGGAACGAGAGCGGATATTCGAACGAAGTCTCTGCGATGCCGTTTGGGGACAGTTCCTATACGCGAATGGAATTCATGTATGCATATCAGCCGAACGGTACGACCGATCTCATCAACGGAGTGTTTACCAAGCATGGCACGGTATACAGCGCAAAGAATTCTCCTTTATTGAATCCCGCAAGAACAGGATTTATCTTTGCCAACGACTCGGTAACCTCGGTCTCCTCCGATATGTATCTTTTCAACGATGCATCCTATGTGAACACGATCTTTACAAACAACGGTATCGGCGGCATCCTCGATCTCGGTTATGTTCCCTTCAATTCTATCACAGCAGCGCCGGCATTCCCATCCGGATATTCGACGTACAGCGGACCGGCGGATATGGGGAAAGCATATGCGGTCGTTACCCGCGACGGATTGAAATATGCGAAGATCAAAGTGCTGAGGATCGATACGATCAGTGTTGTCGGGAAACCGGCGGCACCGTACATGTTCAGTATTACAGGAGGGGACGGACAGATCTACACGCGATGGTTCTCGAGCGAGGAGTATGATGTGGTGAAATACCGCATCTACAGAGGTCCCGATGTCAATTCCATGACGCTGATTGATTCAACAATCAGCAGGACCGATACATCGTTGATCATCACCGGTCTGCCGAATTATGTTATGAGTCAATACCGCATTACTGCCGTGGATCAGGATGGAAATGAAAGCACATTGTCCGAATCAACGGCCGGTATGCCGATAGATGTGACGCCGCCTGCTGCACCGCAGAATCTTTCCGCTGTTGCCGGTGATGGTCAGGTGACCGTTCATTGGAATCCCAATACAGAGAATGATTTCAAACGATATTATATCTATCAAGGTACCACACCGAATCCATCCGTGTTATTCGATTCGGGTTATACGGTCCTCGATACAATGAAGACGTACGAAGGAATGATGAACAATCAATCGTACTATTTCCGCATCACGGCAAAGGATACGAATGGAAATGTCAGTGTGTATTCCAACGAGATTGTCGTAACACCGCACGATATGACTCCGCCTGATGCTCCGCTGAATCTTACCACGGCAGCGGGCGACGGTTCTGTGTTGCTGCACTGGAATCCAAACTCCGAACCTGATTTTGCAAAATATTATATCTATGCCGGTACGGCGATCTATCCCACGACAGTGGTCGATTCCACGTGCGCCGGACTGAACGACACACTCAAAACGATCACCGGTCTGACAAACTATCAGCAATATTACTTCAGAATTACCGCGGCTGATGTCAGCGGGAATATCAGCGGATACTCCGATATGCGGGGTGCGATGCCGAAGGATACAACGAAACCACTTGCTCCGCAAAATCTTGTTGCGACCGCAGGAGATCAGCAGATTACGATCCACTGGAATCCGGTCGCGAACTCCGATTTTGCAAAATATTATGTCTATCTCTCGCTCTTTGGGAACTCATCTGTTGTGTATGACAGTCTCACATCGGTGAATGATACGATCAAAGTGCTTAGCGGACTCAACAACTATACAACGTATTTTGTCCGCGTCACGGCGGTCGACACCAACGGCAATGTCAGTGATTATTCCAACGAACCATCCGCGATGCCTGCGGATCGAACTGCACCGCTTGCGCCGTCGGCACTCACTATAGTTGATTCCATTGCCAGTTACTTCACCATTGCATGGAACATGAACACAGAGACCGATGTCGCAAAATACTATATCTATCGTGATACGGTTCCCTACCCGACCACGCTGGTCGATTCGACGGTGAATGTAGTCGATACTGTCCGAGCATTTACAACGCTGACGATCGGTACGCCATATTACTTCAGAGTGGCCGCGGTCGATACAAGTTATAATGTCAGTCCATTGTCGAATACTGCAACTGCAGTGCCGTATATGTTCTATGGTATCTCGGCATACTCATTTGGGAACGGAACCATTTCGCCGGGCGGACCATCGTATGTGAACCACGGTGATTCGCTTCGGTATACTATTCACGCTGCTGAATATCATCACATCGACAGTATCGCGATCGATCAGAATATCGTTCTGGTCGGCGATGGAGCAACGGCCGAAAACAGAGAAGGGAAGATGAAACGGTCGGCAAAAAGGGCGCAATCATTAGAGCTGCCGACCTCGCCTATCACGATCGTCGGAACGGGAAATGATGATACTCTGCGGACATATACTTTCCAGAACGTTACGGCAGGACATACCATACGGGCATATTTTTCCAAGAACACTTTCAGCATGAACGCGATGGTGTATGGCAGCGGAACACTGACTCCGTTCGGATCCGCGACGGTGTTTGTCGGAGACACGATGCAATACAGTATTGCACCCGATCAATTCAATCATTTCGACAGTCTGATGGTGGATGGGGTGAAGGTCGATTCGACCGTCAGTTATACATTTGAGAATATCAGCGGCGGTCATACGATCGATGCGTATTTCAGCCCGAACATCCTTGATCACTTTATTGTGGAAGCAGCATCACGCGGACCTCTCGGCACACAAGCAGCGGGACAGAACTTCATGATCCTGACCACGGCAGTGGATGCATCGGGGAATCCGGTTGGAAATTTCACCGGGAATGTATGGTTCTCATCGACCGATCAGTGGATGAGTGTGCTGGGAGGGAACTATTCCGTACCGTTCGTTGCGGGTCAACATGGACCTCAACAGGTTGACCTTATCAAAGCCGGCATGCAGACGATCACTGTCTATGATTCTGTCAGCGGGAAGTCCGGGACGAGTTGTCCGTTCATGGTAACCCCCGATATACTGGCATATTTCGGCGTGAAAGATACGAACGGTCTGGATATCGGTCAACAGATCAAGGACCATCCATTCCCGGTACGGTTCACCGCATATGATACCTACGGCAATGTGCAGACCGGTTTTACCGGAACGGTGGACGTGGCGGTCTCCGGTGCGACTGTTTCCCAGGGTGAAGGGGCATCACCGAACTTTACCGGAGGTGTTCTTGCATCTCATGTGATTCAGATCAGCAGTGCAGGATTCTATTCGGTCTCGGTCGGCGATCCGTTATCGGAAAAAACCGGATTGAGCGGTTTCTTCACGGTTGCACCGGATACGTATCCGATTATTTCCTCAAGCTTCAACGGAACGATCTCACCGTACGGAACGGTGAATATACCGTTTGCCGATACGGCAGTCTTTGTGTTCTCTCCAAATCCGCATTATCATTTTGACAGTGTGTATGTGGATGGGGTTCGGAATTTTGATTCAACATCCCGATATACATTCCTGAATGTATCGGCAGCGCATACAATCGATGTCTATAACTCAGTAAATCTGAACATTCCTCCAATGTTCACTGCCGTCATGTCCGACACGGCGATCGCACGGTTCGATACACTGCATTTCAGTTATCAGGGATTCGATCCGGACAGCGGTATCCTTCGATATTCTCTCATTTCTGCTCCCGCAGGAGCGTCCATTGATTCTGTCACCGGACATTTGATGTTCGCCCCGGCGGTGAATGCCAATGGTCAATACACATTCATCGTGAAGGCATACGACGACAGTCTCGCAACAGTAATTGATACGGTGAATGTTCGCGTGAATATCTACGGTGATGTGAGCGGTAACGGGACGATCTCTGCATTCGACGGTGCGCTTGTTCTGCAGGAAGTTGTCAGTGCGATCTCGTTCACGCCGTTGCAGCAGAAAGTCGGTGATGTCACCGGCAGCGGCACGCTCAGTTCACTCGATGCATCGTACATCCTTCAGAGGGCCGTCGGACTGATCTCTTCATTCCCCGGTGGACTCGGGAAACAGGAGCGTACAGAAGCAGTCCTTTCCGCATTCTCATTCCGGATACAGATGAGTGCAAAGCAGGATGAGTATGATCTGTTCGTTTCCGTAAACAAAACTTCGAATGTGTACGGCATCGCAATGGATCTCGGTTTTGATTCAAGTGTTGTTGTTCCGGTGATGATGTCTAAGACCGAAGCCACGGACAGCATGTCCATGGCGTACCGTTTCCCCGATGGTATTGCGAAGCTTGCACTTGCAGGAATATCACCGCTCACGTCGGCGGGAGACATCATCAAGTTCACGTTCCGGTTGAAGGATGCGAACTATCCGAAGAATGCAGTGCTGTTCACTATGAAGAAATTCATCCTGAACGAGACGGACCATACGGAAGATATCGGAGGCATCACATTGAATGTGCATGATCTTGCGCAGCTGCCGACCGTCTACAAACTGGAACAAAATTATCCGAACCCGTTCAATCCATCCACGACGATCAATTATCAGCTGCCGGAGGCTGGTTCAGTGAAGATCGTAATCTATAATATGCTCGGCCAGGTGGTCCGAACTCTGGTGAATGAAGAACAGTCCGCCGGATACTATTCAATGGTGTGGAATGGTAATGATGAATCAAGCAGAAAAACCGCATCGGGAGTGTACATCTACCGGATCGAAGCTGCAGGTCCTCAACATAAACGCTTCACGGAAGTGAAGAAGATGCTTCTGATCAAATAATTATTGCAAGAGTACTGAAAGCAGAACATCCCGTAACGTCCGCTTAGCCGGCTTCAACGACCGGTTTGACCTTAGCGTAAATAGAACACGGATTTGGCGGATCTTCGCGGATACAAAATGTAGTGCGGACGCCTGTCCGGACCGGATTTGTAATACACCTTGCCAAGGTGTCCACGCTACAAAGAAAACGCGAAGAATCATTGTAGGACACCCTGCCAATATGTTCTACATAAATAAATATAATTATGAGACAAAAATTATCTGCTGTTTTTTTATTCATTACGGTGACGGGATTTGCGCAGAAGAATGATGTTTTAATCTCTGTTTCAAATCCCATTGCATTGTCGAGATATTCTGAAACAGTCAGTATTGATCTTCGCGGACTCTTTCAGCATCACCCTGCATTGAAAGGGAAAGAACTTTCTATCCTTGAAAAAAAGAAAGTCCTTGTTTCGCAGTTGATCGATAATGATCAGGACGGTATTGAAGATGAACTGATCTTCCAATCCGCATTCGCACCGAACGAGACGAAAAATTTTGTTATCCTTCCCGCAGAAAAGAAACAGCAGTTCACATCCGTGACGGATTGCCGGTATGTTCTTCCGAGAGCGGACCTTGCATGGGAGAATGACCGCATTGCATTCAGGATCTACGGTTCCGTACTGGCAGGGAATGTCGACAATGGAACGGATGTCTGGACAAAACGGGTGCGGTATCCTATCGTGAAGAAGTGGTACGACGGCGAGGGACAGACACCGAAGATCGTCTATCACGAAGATCACGGCGAAGGAGCGGATTTCTTTTCCGTTGGACGTTCGCTTGGAGCGGGAAGTGCCGGACTTGTCTGGAACGGAAAACTTCTCCAGCCAGGGCTTTTCAATAATTTCCGCATCATTACTACGGGACCGATCAGAACATCCTTCGAAGTCTATTATACCTCTATGATGCTTGACTCTTTTCCGACGTTGGTGAGCAAACGTGTATCGTTGGATGCCGGAGAGCAGTTGAATATGGTCACCGAGCGGTATATTACGGCAGTGAAGACCGATTCGCTAACACTGCGGACCGGTCTGGTAAAACGGAAATCCGTTACATCAACCCGCAGCGGCGGAGGACGTATTCTTTCATTGTGGGGTCCGGTCAATTCTGAAACTGTGAACGGAGAACTTGGAACAGCGGTCATCCTTCCCCGAAACAATATCACGGTCTCCGAAGATACGGTGCATTGCTTCATCACGGCACCATTCGCTACACTGCAGCAGATCACTTACTATTCGGGTGCAGCCTGGAGCAGAATGGGTGACATCACCGGTGAACAGCAGTGGACCGGCTATCTTGAGGGGTTTTTGAGCCGGATCCGTAAACCGCTGATCGTAACCTTCCAATAATCCTTTCAAAAATATTTACTCTTATGACAAAAGCAGAAATTCTTTCCGCAATATCCTCATAAGGCGTTGTTGCCGTTATCCGTCTGAATGATTCAAAGAAATGCTTCTGTGATTGAAGGGTCCGTAAAGGGGGAGTGAACTGCGTCGAGATCACGATGACGGTCAACGGAGCAGTAGAGATCATCCGCACCCTGGCTTCGACGATGCCACCCATCTGCCGCATCCTCAGCGAGTGTGCGGAGTGCGTTCGGTGCCGTGAGGAATGAACAATGGAATTCGAATGATATTTTCCTTCTCGCAAAGAATGCGGTGATCGATTCACTTCCGTATTTTTATCTTGCCGCCGGCTCGCAGGACAATATTCCTGAAGTGATCTACCAAACGCATGAGCTTGCAGGTATCTTCCGGAAAAAGAAGGTCCGTTTTGAAATGCACGATTCCGAAGGGGGTCACGACTGGCTGTTCTGGCAAGAGCAGACGCGAATCGTGCTTGACTGTATTTTGTCCCGTTTGAAATAACATTGCTTTTTCCCCGTTGTAATTCTACATTATTATTACTGTTACCCCACCATTATTGAAACTCACCGTTGTTCCTGCGAAATACTGCATCGGATCTGCTGCGGTACGGATAGAGGAGTGTATGAACCGAATATTGAAAGCAATTATCCCATTTGTTCTGCTTTTTTCACTTTCCGATGCTCAAAGCATCACCGTCGGGAAAGGGAGTTATGGAACAACGCTACCTTCAGGAGCCGTCGGTCCGAGGACGAGTGCCGGCGTAGATGCTGTCCCGAAAGTGTCGAATTCCTTATCAAAGCCAGTGCAAACGAACGATTTTTGGAGCAGTCTGATCTTTCCGTTCTACGGCGATGTGTATTCCAACAATCTGTACGCTCATCCGCTCTATTTTAAAGCGAAGGCCGCAGGTCTGCAGATGGGATATACAACGACGCCGATCTATCCGGCACAGGATTATATGTTCCCGTTCTCGCAGCAATTGACCGTTGGAGTGGCGGGTTTGAATGCACCCAAGACCATGACGGATGATTACAGTGACTGGACTGTCACCGCATTATGGGATGACGGCACAAGGACGATGAAAGCGACGCTCGGGCATGGAATTCCCTTCGCGTATTTCACCATCAGTGGAGGCAGCGCTTCAGTTCTCTGCAGTGCGGCGCCGACCATTTGGTACAATCAGCAAGGGGTCATCGGCATGACCGTAGAAGGACGGCACTACGGTCTGTTCGCACCGGACAGTTCCGTCTGGACAGGAACAACAACGCTGCTCTCCACATTGAATGGAAAGAATTATTTCTCCGTTGCATTGCTACCCGACAATACTCCGGCAACACTTGAAGTTTACCGCAAGCATGCATATGCTTTTGTTACGGGAAGCACTGTCTCGTGGAACTATAACGAAGCAACGGCAAAGCTGACATCCACGTTCATTTACACCACGGAACTGAAAGAATCAAAGAATGGAAATCTGAATCAAACTCTCACGGCACTGTACCGACATCAATGGATCAACACCTCCGCACCGCTCACAAGTTATGAATACATTTCCACCGCCGGGAAAATGAAAGTGTTCGACGGCAATCAGTTCACCACAGAACTGACATTCGAAGGGGTCCTGCCCGCGTTGCCCGATGTGGGAGACTATAACCGCGCAGATCTGACGGCGATGGTCAACGCGATCACCTCGGAAACTCTCCCGGCGACAGGAACAAAAGCGGGAACATACTGGAGTGGAAAAGCGATCGCACGCTTTGCCCATCTGGTGAATATCGCAGACCAGCTCGGCAACATCACGGCGCGAGATTATTTCCTTACTGAGATAAAGAAACGTCTTGAGGAATGGTTCACCGCCGGCGGTACGCAGAGTTATGTCTACAATTCCACATGGAAAACGCTTACAGGATATCCTTCCGAATTCGGAGCGGACAATCAGATCAATGATCATAATTTCCATGCGGGCTATGCCATTATGGGAGCGGCGATCGTTGCACAGTACGATTCCGTATGGGCGGCAAAAGAGAACTGGGGCGGAATGGTGGATCTGCTCATCGCCGACGGAAATAATTGGGACAGGAGCGATACGCGCTTTCCGTTCCTCCGTTCATTCGACGCGTATGCAGGACATTCGTGGGAGGCGGGGCACGGAGATTTCGGCGACGGCAACAACGAAGAATCGAGTTCCGAATCGATGAACTTCGCCACTGCTGTAACGCTGTGGGGTACGATCACACGGCAGGACAGCATTCGCAATCTCGGTATTTATCTTTACACAACGGAACGTACTGCTATTGAGCAATATTGGTTCGATGTGGACGATGCTGTTTTCCCGCCGACATATCCGTACAAAGCGCTCGGTATGATCTGGGGCGGGAAAGGGGTCCATTCCACATGGTTCGGTGCGAATCCCGATTATATTCACGGGATCAATATGCTTCCGTTCAACGGCGGTTCGATGTATCTGGGACGCCGTCCCGATTACGTGCAGGCGAATTATGATGAAGTGGCGAAAGAACTGAGCGGTGCACAACCGACATGGAAGGACATCATGTGGCAGTATCTGTCGTTGACAGATGCTGCATCGGCGATATCTCTGTTGTATGCGAATCCCTCATACACGCCCGAGGATGGTGAAACGAAAGCGCATACCTTCCACTGGCTCTATAATATGAAGAAGCTCGGCCGTCTTGAGACAGCAGTGACAGCAGATGTTCCGACTTATTCCGTCTTCAAAAATTCTGCGGGAGAAAAAAGCTACACGGCATACAATGCTGCGTCCGATTCTGCGACAGTTCATTTTTCAGACGGATATTCACTCCGTGTCGGGCCGAGAAAGATGCGCTCCGTGAGTACGTCGGCAACAAATATGAATGCACCGGTCGTGATCCTGATCGCGGATAAGACCAAAGGAAGAGGTCCGATGACTGTAGCGTTTACCGGAAGCAAAAGTTATGACCGGAACAGTTCTCCCGTAACATATCTCTGGAATTTCGGCGACGGGAAAACATCAACCTTTGCGGATACGGTCCACACGTTCAGCGATACGGGAACATATGTCGTTACATTCTCGGTGAAGAATCAGATCCCGCTGACAACAAAAGACAGTGTAACGATCACCGTGCTCGGAAATGGAACACCCTATTCCGGAACTCCCGTGATGGTCCCGGCACTGATCCAGGCGGAGAATTATGACAAAGGTGGCGAAGGGATCGCGTATCACGATAACGATACAAAGAATGTTGGTCTTGCCTACCGTCCGAATGAGGGGGTCGATCTTGAAGGGGCGAACGACGGCGGATTTGACGTGTATTGGATGACGGCGGGTGAATGGATCGAATATACCATCCAGGTACCGAAGGACGGACTCTATGATATCATCCCGAATGTTGCGACCGTTCCCGGGTTCGGTAATTTCCGCATCTTCGTCAATAATGTTGATGTGAGCGGAAAGCGTGCAGTGACAAACACGGGCGGCTGGCAGTCATGGAAACCGATCCTGATACAATATGTTTCTTTGAAAGCGGGAAAACAGATCTTGCGGGTCGAGGTCAACACCGATACCCAGTCCGAAAAAACGAATTGGTTGTTCAGTTTGAATTCCATTCAGATCAATGCTTCGAACATCGAAGGGGTGTCGAACAATGGCTCAGTACCATTACGGTTTGCACTGGAACAGAATTTCCCGAATCCGTTCAATCCCTCCACGATGATCAACTTTCAATTGGCGAAGAGTGAACATGTGACATTGACGATCTATGATGCCCTTGGCAGGGAAGTTTTAGTATTGGTGAATGAAGTGAAAGACGCGGGAAGCTATGCCGTGCTGTTCGAAGGGAAGAGTCTCGCCAGCGGTATTTACTTTGCAAAATTGCAGAGCAGCGGAAAGACATTGCTGCGGAAAATGACGCTTATAAAGTAGCAATAGAACAGGGAAAACGCGGATCGGACGGATTTCCACGGATACGAATTGTAGGACCGCTTGCCAGTCCAATGTTGTCAGGTTAAGAGTTTAGAATGCTTCGGCGCGTGTCGCAATTATTGTTCATCCTGCCTACGGCTCGTAGAGAGAAAGTCCCGATTTGTTGTTTAATCGGGACGCACCGAAGGATGATATTATGGATT
>CAIVNT010000521.1 GCA_903907305.1 uncultured Ignavibacteriota bacterium | reverse complement strand
GTGCTTTTTCATTCCTAGACCGGAATCCCCCCTGTTTTAAATATAGAATAAACCCAGTATAGTTTCCAATAGTGTTCAACGATAAATTATAATGAACTGCTATTGCTTGCATAAATATGCATCACCAAGCGTGTTGCCGCATAAATATTGTGGAAATGTGGTTAATTCATGCATTTTGTGCAGGGAAGGGGCAGCGAATGGATTCGTTGTTCCGATGATCCGTTCACCTATGACACTAACAACCGGAATACAATTTGCCCGGAGGAGAAGGCATTTCATAGAATGTTACGCGCAATATGGTTGTGTCATCGATTTCGAAGTCTAAAAAGAATATGCTTCCCGCTGATGGAAGATGGGGAATTTTTTTATCCGTTCAATGTAATATGTCTGCTGCGTGAATGGGAATGTGAGAGGGACAGTGTTACCGTCGTAAAATGTTACGGCAAGAGTGGAATATCTTCCGAGGAAGCTTGTCCACGTGATGGGAAATGCTCTCTGCACTCCGGCATCAAGCGTATACTTTACTTCGATATGTTTCAGTTCGGAAGGAAGGAACGTGATATTTTTTTCGGAGGTGATCCCGGAATCGACGATCACATCGTAGGTGTACGATGTGCGATTGTCCGGCTGCAGCGTGATCGAATATCCGTATACATAATTCTTGCTGACGGCAGAAAAATATTTTGGCCGGTTACTGTAGGCATTCGTTTTCCCGCCGCCCATTCCAACAATGGCATATCCGGTCGGCTGGTAGACGAGCGCTTCAAGATAACTGCATGTTCCGCCGACGGTTCCCAGATCGATCGCTGCACCGTTCCGGTTGATCGGCTGGAACGAAACGGGGAATTGCGCTTCGTTGCTGTTGATCTCAATATCCGATTTTCCGCTGACGTTGATCTTTTCCGTGATTACGTAGCGCGATCCGTAGAACGACGTGACCACATCATACGATCCGTCCTTCACGATCATGGAGAGTGAGTTCACCTTCGGAGAGAGTGTTTTGGAATAACTGCTGCCGTTGTGGATCATTACTAACCACGGGACTTCGTTGAAGTGCAGCTGAAGGATCGGTCCTTTAAAAAATGCGAATGGAACCGTAACGGAATCAACACTTCCCGCGGCAACGATCTTTCCCGAATATCCGTTTTCGAACGCACTGTTGTTGCTCAGGTAAAGATTGTTTGTTTCAAGAACGATCTGCACTGTTGCGGAACCATTCGCCGGAATTTCCGTCTGCTGCGGTGTGAATTGGAATTTCAGAGCAGCATTTGCTGTGGACGAAGAGAGAGTGTACTGCCTGGCGGTATTGCTCTTATTATAGATGGTAATAGATCGTTCCTGCTTCCATGTTGTTGAAGAAGGAGGGTTGAATCCGAACGTGATATCCGATGGGCTGGAAAAAACGGTGCTGTTCAGGACATTTTCATTCACTTTTCCATGTCCCTGCGAGAAGACCGGTTTCCCGAGATCGATTGTATTGGAGATGATCGCATCGCGGATCTGCAAAGCGCTCCAGCCCGGATGGATTTCGCGCATCGCCGCCGCGATTGCGGTAACGAACGGTGTTGCCATAGACGTGCCGCTCATCTGAACGTACCCGCCTCCCATTTTCACAGAAAGGATACTGACCCCGGGCGCGACCACTTCCGGTTTGATGCGATAACGTTCGGTTTCAGGACCTTTTGAACTGAACGATGCAATGCTGTTTGCATCCGTTGCACCAACGGTCAATGCAAATTCCGCCGTGCCGGGAGAATTGATGGATGAATACTCTCCGGTATTTCCTGCTGCAACAACGACGACGACCCCTGCCTGTACGGCATTGTTCACTGCTATGGAAAGAGGATCTTCGGATGTTCCGGATGGAGTTCCGAGACTGAGATTCAATACTTTCACGCTGTCCTTTACCGCTTGTTCGATCGCCGCAATAACGGATGATGCAGAACCATTCCCGTTCTGATCGAGCACTTTGTAGATGAACAACTCGGCATCTTTTGCGACGCCGGTGATGGTTGATGATTGTCCGCTGATGATTCCGGCGACATGCGAACCGTGTCCGTTATCATCCATCGGATCGGGGTCATTGTTCACAAAATCGAATCCTCCGGCGACGGTGTGCCCTTCGCCGAATGCACCGCCGAATGCTTCGTGCAGATAATCAATTCCAGTATCGATGATGCCGATGCGGATTCCTTTTGCTGTCGCTACGGTGCTGCCGTTCGGAACAGTGGGCGATGAGGACTGCTGTGTAACCGGAGAAGCCGAGACAGTAACGTCCGGATAGACTGAACGGACATCGGGCATAGCAGCGATGGTGTTGATCGTATTCCTGTGCGCGGTGATGGTAAAGCCGTTCAGCACATTCTCAAATTCGTTGATGATCTTTGTCTCACTGTCTGCCGTGAGGATGCGCTGTTTTGTCCTTGCAGAAATTGTCTTTGTATATATTTTTCCGGTGAGACGCTGTTCTATCCGTGAAGGTTCCTTCAGCCGTACGATCACACGGAAGAGCTCGTTCTCGGAGGGGGCGGAGACGACAGCATTATCCACGGCTGTTGCAGAGATACCGGACGACGTCGGGAGATTCTTTGTGATGCCGTCAGACTTCACCACCAACTGTTGTGCGCTGCCGAGTGAAACGATCAGACCAAGAGTGAGGAGTATCTGTTTCATATTATTTCATCACGATCATTTTCTTTGTTTCCACAGTGGTCTTTCCGCTGCTGTTGCGTGCGATCATTCTGTAGATATAGGTGCCGGAGGCAATGCTACTATTCGAAAAACCGATGCTGAATGTGCCGGACTGTTTCGATCCGTTCAAGAGTGTAGCAACTTCTCGGCCGGTGATGTCAAACACTGTTATTGATACATCACTCATCTCTTCCAAAGAGAAACGGATGACGGTGGAATTATTGAACGGGTTCGGATAATTCTGTTGAAGTGTTGATGTAGTCGGCATAAATCCTCCATCCGCCACTGCTGTTGCGGATTGTTCTTTTGCCACATAGAGTGTCTCGCTGCTGACGATTGCATACGGGGCGGCGGTTGATGATGAGCGAAATTGTTCGATTCCGTTCTTGGTGATGGTGAATTGAGCGCTTGAGGCAACTTTGTTGGAAGGCTGCACATTCATCAGATCGAAACCTTGGGAGAACGCCAGTGTTGTGAAGAGGATGGTGGCTTCGATCAAATATAAGGATAAGTTTTTCATTGTGCTTGCTTCCATGCCAAACAATTGGGCAATGGAGGTGCCAATGAAAAACAGGGCCATTTTATTGGCTTTTTTAAAAGAAAATAATTGGAATCCTTATTTTCTTGGCGAGATTACCTTAGAATTGTAGAATTTACAAAGCATATAGGACGGGAAAGTGCGGTTTACGGGAGGAGGAAATAGGTGAAAAACATGACTATTTTGACTCTATGTCACTAAGACACGGGAACACTAAATCCCTTGAAGAGAGTCCCTCTGTGTTTGGTGCAAAATCGAGTTTTGCTGTTTTTGTCGGATTTGAATGCATCCATTTGGGAGCGGAAAAGATCGAAGGAGTGTCTTTAAAACACGAAAGCACTAAATCCCACGAAATGAGTCCTCGTGATCTTTAGTGCTATTATGCTGCAGTAGTTTTGGGGTATAGCGGAGATAGCCGGTAGTTCTATTCGTCTTTAAGGTTATAATGGTGGATCTTAGTATAGAGCGTCTTTAGAGAGATGCCGAGGATCTTAGAGGCGAGATTCTTGTTCCATTTCGTGTTGACGAGAACAGAACCGATGTGTTCTTGTTCCAGCTCTTCCAAGGATATTGCGGAACCGATCTTTTGCGGACCGTCGCCCGAAGCAGAAGATTTTGCCACCAGTTGCTGTGGAAGAAGAAGATCCCTCGGACGGATGAACTCGTCGTTGCTGAGAATGATCGCGCGTTCCAAAACATTTTCCAGTTCGCGGATATTGCCGGGCCAGTGATATTCTTTGAGTGCTTCCAACGCTTCGGAATGGAGCTCTTTTTTTGTTCGCAGCTTATTCTTTCGCTCAAGAATGCTCTGAGCAAGCATAGGAATATCATCTTTCCGCTCGATAAGAGAGGGAAGATGCATGGTGATCACATTCAGCCGGTACAACAGATCCTCACGGAATCTTCCCGCGGTCACTTCATCGAACAGATTCTTATTCGTTGCGGAGATGATGCGCACGTCCGACTTCAGCGACTTATTTCCGCCGACGCGGCGGTATTCGCCGGACTGGATGAAGCGGAGCAGTTTCGGCTGGAAGACAGGAGAGATCTCGCCGATTTCATCCAGGAACAACGTTCCTCCGTTAGCGATCTCAACGAGCCCTTGACGCATAGAACTTGCATCAGTGAACGCTCCCTTTTCATGTCCGAACAGTTCGCTTTCAATGAGTGTGTCGGGAATGGACGCGCAGTTCAGTGCTACGAACGGTTTCTCCCCGCGCGGAGAATTCTTATATAGATAATTTGCGAAGACCTCTTTTCCGGTCCCGCTTCCGCCTTCAAGAAGAACGGTCGTATCACTCGGGGCTACTTTGCTCGCCAGGTCGAGCACTTTCAGGAATTCTTTACTTTCACCAATGAGCGTTCCGGAATGGGAGAGGCGTGTGATTGCGGTCTTCATCACTTTCAGTTCTATCGTCATGGCGCGTTGTTCGAGTGCGCGCAGGACAAGGGAATTCAGTTCTTCCACAGAATACGGCTTTGTCAGGAAGTGGAACGCGCCGAGTTTCATGCACTCCACGGCGATGCGAACGTCATTCACCGCAGTGAGGATGATCACCTGAGTGTCGATATACTGCTGCTTGATGAACTGTAGAACTTCAATGCCGTCCACCCTTGGCATGCGGATATCG
>CAIVNT010000520.1 GCA_903907305.1 uncultured Ignavibacteriota bacterium | reverse complement strand
CGCAACATTCACGGAAATAAGCTCGCCCTTTCGTCCGCTTGCGGTATGAACTGCGCGTGCGAATAATTCCTTCCCCGTGCCGGTCTCACCCGTGATCAGGATGGGAAGATTAGTCTTGGCAACAGCTTCAATATATTTGAAAATCGAAAGGACGGAATTCGTCCTAGTGATGATCTCCGCAAAGATCTCCGGCTGTTCTACAGTATCGTTCAGCAGCGACTGTTTCAGCCGCTCATTTTCGTTCTTGATCTCGGCGAGTTCCAATCCGTGTCTTATTGCCGTGACCAGTTTTGCTTCGCTCACCGGTTTAATGATGTAATCGAAGGCACCTTCCTTCATGCAGAGTACCGCATTCTCCACGTCATTCACTGCTGTCAGCATGATCACCGTTATCTCCGGATGATGCGCCGCGATCAATACCAACAGTTCAAGACCGGAAAGTTTTGGCATATTGATATCCAGCACCACGAGTGAGAATTTTGCTTGGGAAAGCATCTTCATCACTTTCGATGCATCGACAGTGGAATTGATGTTATTGAAACCGGCGGAACGCAGAGTCATTTCAACGCTCAAAAGGAAATGTTCTTCATCATCGACCAGTAAGATTGGGTAAGCAGGATATTGTTTATTCATTGTCATGGGAAAAAATATTGTCCATTCCGTTCACGTGGAAGAGGAAGATAAATGATTGCGGTGGTTCCTTTATTCTCTTCGCTTTTAAACATTAATGTTCCGTGATGATTCTTGATGATGTTATAGGAGACCGAAAGACCGAGTCCTGTTCCACCCGAGTTCCGTTTGGTAGTATAGAACGGATCCATAATGAATTTGATGTCTTGTTCCTTTATTCCGATGCCGTGATCCTCTACGGTGATGCGCACGCGGTTCCGATCATGTTCAAATGCTGTCAGGACCCGGATCTCTTTCGAATTGTCCGTCAACGATTGACAGGCATTCGTCAGGAGATTGACGATCACCTGTTCCAGTTGCTGTGCATTGCCCCGCACCTTCGGCAGGAGGGGGGTGTATTCGATATGAAAATTCGATGTGGATTGTTTGATCATCATTTCGGTGATCGCGGCAGCAGTTTCTATGACCGAATTCAGATCGACATATTCATTGAGAATATCACTGTCCAATTTGGAATATTCCGTCAGCCGCTTCGTGATATTCGTGATCCGTTCTGATCCTTTTGTGATCCCTTCCAGGGATTGGGCGATCTTCTCCTTGCATTCGCTGTATGGGATACCAGCGAGCAGAAAATCCCCGTTCGTCTGAAAATGCTGTTCCAGCAGCGGTACGGCATCACGCCACATCTTAGTGAACAGCTGCGCATTCAGCATCACAAAATTATTCGGATTATTAATCTCGTGTGCGATGCCGGCAACGAGCGTACCGAGCGATGCCATTTTTTCCGATTGACGCAACTCTTTGCCGCGCAGTGCCGCTGCGGATTGGGCACGTTTCAGATCGGTGATATCATTGATCAATCCGTCGTAAGAGACCGGAATTCCGTTCTCATCTTTTGTGACAACGATCTTGTTCTTGATCCATCGTGTTGTTCCGTCACGATGGATAATCCGGTGCTCGATCGGTTCCGATTCCTTTCCCGATAATGCGAGCTGTGTCTGATGCAGAACATTCTCCCGGTCCTTCGGATGGATCATTCTGTACCACAGATCGGGATCCCGTTGGTAATTATCCGGTGTGTATCCGGTGATGGAGACGCATCCCGGTCCGTGATATGTTTCGACCGGTACACCGTTTCTGATGGATACCGTATAGATGTAATCGGTCAGATAATTGACCAGTAGTTCGTATCTGTTCCTGATTTCCTTCATGAGAAATTGTCTTGTAAAAATAACAGTGTCGGTGTATCAGTGTAGTTGATCTCTACGGTTTTTAATTGAGAATATATATTGCCGAAAAATTTGCTCCATACACCACACGTAATATAGGAATATTCGTGACACTTGAAATTCCTCATTCGTTGGAGAGGGAATTATGGATAAAAAAATGATGATGTGAAAGATTTATCTGCACCATCTATTGACAGAGGAAAAATTAATGTTATATTACATGTAGTTCTTTTTACATACGCAATTACATTCATCAAGAGTGGATGAGGGACTGACCCGCAGACTCCACAGCAACCGGCGACTCAAACAGCGTCGTGCCCGAATGATGCGGGAAACTGTCCAGACTGATGTCCATCCCCCTAAGCACATCCCACCGCGGCGTATGAAATCCAATCTCTAATCGGTCACGGCCAATACCGTGCTCTGCAAATCTTGCTGCCCATCGCTCTTGTACCGAGCGATCCGTGAAGTTGCGACTGTCAATAACGAGCCGTGAATTGGGTACCGCTTTGAGAATTTCAGACCACACCCGGATGGTGCGATGGTTGACACGCACCGCTCGTGTCAGGGTCCCAAAAGTTACATAGCCGCGTTGCAGCGCAGGCAGCGCACTCACCTCTCCCATGCCCACAGCAGGTCGGTACGTGAAGCTCGGCGTTCCCATGCGCCAAGGTGTCTCCGAGAACAAGGCTTCGCTGCCCGGTTGGGCACAAGCTGCATCGCAGAGAAAATAATCAATCGCACTCAAACCCGTGGTGTAGCCAAACCCCAACCACGACACCGATACCGGCGCGGGCTTGCGCGCAAATACGCCCAGTCGATTTTGTGCAGTGTGACCTGCCAAATCCACCAAAACATCAATGCCGTCATCACGGATGCGCTGGGCTAATGCTTCATCACTCATGCCACGCGTGGGTACCCAGTGGTCCACGTAACCCTGGTAGCGTGATGACGCAGCATCTGCTTTGACAAGCTCTGCATAGGCGTACACATCCACTGCGTTCTTGTCATGGTTGGCCAACAGGGGCTCCAGAAACTGAATGCAGGAATGCTGCCGAAAGTCCGGCGATACATAGCCCACCTTGAGCCGGCGATGGATGTCGCGGTCGTTGCTGTGGGGCAGCCATTGCTCACGCAACGGTTGCCCAAAGCGTTCATCAAATTGCCGGTACGCTTCAAAAATCTCCTCGCCACTCTTGTCTGGATGATAGTTCAATGCAAACAACAGGTTGCTCTGCGCACCAGAGTAGTCTGGCCTGATCGCAAGTGCCCGGCGAAAATGCGCCTCTGCGTTGTCAAATTGACCTAAGTCCAAAAGGGAACTACCCAAGTTATTCAGTGCAGAAGG
>CAIVNT010000519.1 GCA_903907305.1 uncultured Ignavibacteriota bacterium | reverse complement strand
GCTCCCGTTGGGAACGGAGCCGCATTTTTACTTTATTTTTTCCGTTTCAATTTTTGCATTCGTGTTAACGCCGAACAGATGCCAGATGGGGCAATACCGAACCGAACCGGTTGCGACAAAGATCAATCCGAGATATGCCCAGGGAGTAGCTGGTCCCCAAAATGCGAGCGATGTGATGATCAGACCAAGCGCAATACGGATGGGGCGTTCTATCTTGCCAATATTGTTTTTCATAATTATTCCTTTTCTCAATAATAAAATAGGTTATTGTATCGTGGATTTCTGAAGATATGATGCGTTGAGCCAGGGAAAGGATTCAGCGCGTGGTGTTTTTTTTTCCGCCGGAAAGTTTGATGACGGCGAACAGTTCCTGACGGCATTTTCCGGGAAGTTTTGGGGCAGGGTGTACCTTATAGAGCGTAACAGTCTTTTTCAATGAATCCAATAATGCGGAGCAATTCTTACATCCTTTAATGTGTGCTTTGATCCTGCGGCAGGATTCGGAATCTAGCTGCGAATCCAGATTATCGCACAAATGTTCATATACTTTCCCGCAGGAGAGTGTATGAATGTGCGCCATTGTATGTGAATTCGTTCGTTTCATGCTGTCATTAGGCTGTGCAATTTGTGTCGCAAAAAGATCCGGGACCGCCGCAGACGCGATTTTACTGCAGGGATGGAGAGTTTCAGTATCGTTGCTGTTTCTTCCGCTGTTTTGTCCTCAAGATCACGAAGGACGAACACTACTCTGTAATCGCTCGGAAGTTCCTGGATCGCTGCATCCATCTGTTCGCGCAACTCTTTGTTCATCATTGTCTCGATCGGAGAATCATCCCAGCCTGCTAATTGTTTCTGTACATCTTCACTCTCCATGTCCGGCGCAACATCCAATGATTCGAGCAGACTATCGAGCTTCCGTTTCCGCCGTTTCATCAGGCAATTGTTGGCAACGATCGTGTAGAGCCACGTGGAAAATTTGGAACGTGAATCGAACTGACCGATCTTCCGGTAGACATTGATGAACGTATCCTGATACGATTCTTCCGCTTTCTCCTGATTCCGGCACAATTTAAATGCGAATCCCCAGACGGTCTGTTCATACCGCTTCACCAGCAGTGTGAATGCTCGTTCATCGCCGTTCTTTACTTTGGCGATGAGTGCTGCGTCGTTTAGTGTTTCGGGTGATATCTTCATGAAATAAGATGCAATGGACCGGAAAAAGATTCAGTAATTCAAAAGAATAGAGAAAAAAGGGTGTGAATACAATAGGAATATGGGGGGGGGAAGGAAAGAATGTGCATAATTTTTCCTGCAACAATGCCTCTTTTTTCACGTTCTGATGTATGCTGTTTGTCTCCGTCCTTTAATTTCATCTTGCTCTTGATAGACTTTACTTCATACTTTTGAATATGGATCGTCGCTCTCTCTTAAAAAAACTTTTACTTTCACCGTTCATGCTGCCTTCACTCTCTGTGTTTGCTCAGGATCGTCCGTCGCTGCCGGCACATCACGGTGAGAACGGATTCATCAATACTGATCCAAATTTTTCCGAAGCCGGTATCTCCGAATTGGCCCCATGGATCATAAAGAAACTTCCCGAAATGTTCTCTGCCGGAGTGAAGATAGAGATCCCGCGTGAATATAATGACGGTTCAGTCTATAAAGAAAATCGTCCGTACACCGCAACGTGGATCGGACATTCGACGGTGCTGGTGCAGATGGAAGGTATCACGTTCATTACGGATCCGGTCTGGTCGAACCGTGTTGGTCCGTTCAAATGGACCGGCAGCGTCCGTGTCTCCGATCCGGGATTATCGATGGAAAAACTTCCTCCGATCGATTTCGTTCTGATCTCGCACAATCATTACGATCATCTGGATGAGTCCACCATTGAGGATATTGTGGACAGAAATCCGAAAGTTAAATTCTTCGTCCCGCTGCGAGTTCGTGATTGGTTCGAAGAGCGCGGAATCCGCAATGTGGAGGAACTGGACTGGTGGGAAGGGGCAACGTTCAATGGATTGAAGATCGTCTGTACGCCGGCGCAGCATTTTTCAGGACGCTGGCTGAATGATAAGAATCAGACACTTTGGTGTTCCTATGCAGTGTTCGGGAAAAAACGATTCTACTTCGGCGGGGACTCGGGATATTGTTCACATTTCAAGGATATCGGAAAGTCATTCGGCCCGTTTGACCTTGCGTTGATCCCGATCGGCGCGTATGAACCGCGAAGGCTGATGAGTCCGGTGCATATGAATCCGGATGAAGCGGTGGAGACATTCATCGATGTACGCGCTAAGAAGATGATTGGCATCCATTGGGGAACATTTGTTCTGACGGATGAACCGATGGATCTGCCGCCGAAAAGAATGGCTGAAGTTGCCGTCGAGAAACAATTGTCTAAAGATGATCTCTGGGCGTTGAAACTTGGAGAGATGCGGGAGTGGTAGCGTAAAAAAAATTAGTCCCAATAAGAATGTCATTGCCATGGCCGGTAATGACATTCTTATTTTAAATAGACCGTTCTCGAGAGTGCAACGTACTGCGATGTGATCGTACCGCCGCCGCCAAGGTCATCCGTTAATACAGGAGACTTTGAGCGCTCTAATGTGATGGTGGATGTGGTGTTTTTCAACGACGATATCTGAGAGAATAACGACGTGGTGAACGTAATGCTGGTCTTTCCCATGGTATCCTGAATGGCCCGGACCGTTCCCGTCCCGATCCGAAGCGTGACGATCTCAAGATTTTCAAGTGCCGTACCGTTCCACGCAATGGTCAGTGGCTGCGTTGTGTCGATGGTGTCGAGGTTCATACCAAATGGAAAATCGACCGCGTTGAGTGTGGCGGTGTTGGTAAATATTTTTTTGTTCACATCCGTGATCTTGAATGTTGCCGGTGTTTGAGCATCTTTCATCTCTTTGATATAGGTGTAATCGGACCGATAATCCATGGCGATACTTTGAAAAAGGATCGTGGCGTTGCCGTTAAAAACGAGACGAGCACCGCTCTGTGATCCCTTCCAGAATGCTGCGGTGGCGGAAGTAATATTGGTATTTTTATCATACCGCACAGTCAATTGCGAAAACACTTTTCCGTCCGTGATCGCGACCAGTTGATCGTCGCTGCAACCGACAGAAAGAAGAAGAATGATGAAGAATAAATATCGTTTCATGGGATGTGTTTCCTCGTGATAAACACTGAATGAACACTTCGAAAATACGAACTCCGCAATACAACCTCAACTATATATCTGTCCGGTAACCCGAGGGTGTGACGCGGAACAGAGGGTAATAAAAAAGAGAAATTATCTCGAATATCATTGTGAAACCGAAAGAACACTGAGGTCAGGGCTAATATTCTTTCCGGTTTGCGTACACGTTCATCATCAATCCCGCGATCATCATGTACGAAACGAGCGATGAACCGCCGTAGCTGAGGAAGGGAAGAGGAATGCCGATCACGGGCATCAGTCCCACAGACATGCCGATGTTGACAAACACGTGGAACGCAAAGAGAGTGGTAAAACCGAGTGCGAGCAGCGATCCGAACTTATTCTTTGCAATAGACGCAAGACGAACGCCGTGGAACAGTAATATGGCGAACAGACCAAGCACGACAATGCCACCGACCAGACCGAACTCCTCGCCGGGAACGCAGAAGATAAAATCGGTCCATTGCTTCGGAATGAAGCTCAGCTGCGTCTGTGTTCCGCGCATGAATCCTTTCCCGAACAATCCGCCGGAACCGATCGCCACTTTTGCCTGGATGACATTATACCCTGCGCCAAGAGGATCGTTGTTCGGATCGAGAAATGTTGCGATACGTTTTTGCTGATAGAGTGGAAGTTTATCGTAAACGATCTGCACGAAGAATCCGATAACGACATTTACGCCGAAGACAATCGTTGCAAAGAACCGGTTCTCTTCACGCAGCAGGTAGAGTCCGGCACCGAGTATCACCAGGACGATAAGGAACGGCGTCGTGCCGAAGACAGAGGCCGCGGCAACGAATGCCGGAGCGATGATAATGATGATCAAGAATTTCGATGCACCTGCCCAGTAGAGGATGGGAATGAACATGGCAATGAACGTAAGACATGTTCCGAAATCGGGCTGCAGCATGATCAGCACGATCGGAAGCGCGAGGATGGCACTTGCTTTTACAAGATCCTTCAGATCGGTTGCTTTCACATCGCTTTGACTGAGAAAAGACGCAAGAGCAAGCATCGTGGTGATCTTCACGAATTCAGACGGCTGAATTCCCAATCCTCCGAAACCGAGCCAGCTTTGCGAACCGTAGACCCTTTTCCCGACGAGGAGCACCAGCACCAGAAGACTCAACGAGGAGAAGAAGATCCTCAGCGCATTCCGCTGAAGCCAGCGGAGCGGAAGGAGCATCATTGTGATCATGGAGACGAATCCGACGCCGACCCACATCAACTGTCGGTAGAAATCCCGTCCCTCATACGCGTCGAATGTAGCGCTGTAGATGGAGAGCAATCCGATACCGACGAGCGAGAGAACGCAGAAGAAGATCGTCCGATCAAAATATTCTTTGAAGAATGAGTTCATGAATTACGTTTGATTGAATGTGTTATATCATGGTTCGACGCGTTCCGATGCCAATGAATGATTGAGCTCTGCATCGGAACTTGCTCACCATGACTTTCCAATGAAATTAATGATGCACCGTTTAGAGTCGAAGCACCCGGCAATTATTATCGTTCACTTAATTCAGTGCGGATGGTTCCTCATCCGGTTCGTTTGGTTCAAGCGGAAGCGGCTGTTTTCCGTAGCGGATGATCTCTCCGTATAGGAATTCCTCCATACACATTCCCGCGATCGGAGCGGCGAATGCACCGCCGTATCCTACATTCTCTACCATCACGCAGATGGCGATCTTCGGATCGTCATATGGAGCGAATCCCATGAACCACGCATGCGATTTTCCGTGGGGATTCTGCGCAGTTCCCGTCTTTCCCGCAACCTGAATTCCCGGGACCTTTGCCGCCCGTCCCGTTCCTCCAAGTTCCATCACCGCGCGACGCATCCCTTCGCGGACGAGTGCCCATGATTGATCCGAAAGGTTCACTTGCCGGGTATCCACTTTCACATTCTCTTTCTTTTTCGTCTCTCTGTTTACAATACTGTTCACCGCATGAGGCTGATAGTATTTTCCTTTATTTGCAAGCATTGAAGCATAGTTTGCCATCTGCAGCGGAGTGACGCCGACCTCGCCCTGACCGATGCCGAGACTGATCAGATATCCCTGGGTCCATTTTCCTTTTCCGTGAATGCGGTCATAATAGGCTCTGTCCGGCATCAATCCGGAATTCTCTTCGGTGATGTCCACTTTCGTCTGCTTACCGAAACCGAATTGTTTTCCCATCTCGCTCCAGTCATCGATCCCGACTTTCAGCATCAGCTGATAGAAGAAGACGTTGCACGACTTGTGGATCGCATCGACGACATTCACCCGTCCGTGGACATGTTCGCATTTGAAAATTTTGTTCCCGTAGTGGAATGAGCCGGGACATGTGATCGTCCAATTCTCATCGATGATCTTTTTATCCAATGCGACAAGTGCCAGCAGCATTTTGAATGTCGATCCGGGCGGATACCGCGTGAGTGTTGCGCGGTTGTAGAGAGGAATTCCCTCATCATTATTCAATGCACGCCACACTTCGGGTGGCGTGGTCCCGCTCATCAGTGAAAGATCGTAATCCGGTTTGCTGACCAGTGCGATGATGCCGCCATTCCGCGGATCGATCGCAACAACGGCCCCGCGTTTGTCCGCAAGAAGCGATTCCGCCATCGTTTGTACGTCGCGGTCTATGGCGAGATGCAGATCGAATCCGTCCACCGGAAGGATGTCGTGCTTTCCATTGTCAAAATTTCCGATGATCTGTCCTTTGGCATTCTGCGAGATGAACTCATATCCTTTTTCACCGCGGAGCATTTGTTCATATTTTGCTTCGATTCCGGTGCTGCCGATGATGTCGCCGGGCTGATAATCGCTTTTCTGCTTCTCCAATTGTGCGTCGGAAATTTCCTTCGCATATCCGAACAGATGGCTTCCGCGCGCTCCGGTGGGGTAGGAGCGTTTGGATTCCATCTGGATCTCTACGCCGTACAATTTGTCTTTCAGTTCCTCCAGCAGCGAGAGTTCGGCGAAGGTGATGTCGCGCTTGATGCGGGTGGGAATGAACGCGTTGTATTTTCTGCCGAGTTTGATCTTGTCCATGATCGACTCTTCGGACATGGAAAGGATCTTCGAAAGCAGAGGAAGATATTTTTTGTCGAAGTCGACCGGCGTGAGCATCACAGTATAGGAAGGACGATTATCCACGAGCAGTTTGTTATTCCGGTCGTACATGTATCCGCGGATGGCGACCTTCGGCACGTTGCGGATGGAATTCTCTTCTGCTTCTTTTCCATACAGTTCCGCATTCACATACTGCAGTTGGAACAGCCGTGCGAACAGCAGAAGAAATCCTGCCGTTAGTACCATTTTGATAACGAACCGCCGGTCGGCGGAACCAAAATCATCGATCATAATTACTGTTGTAAGAACATGTGGTGGAGCGTGTCAATTACGTTTGAGGTTTCCGTTAGCGCAGATTCGGTCTTCGTGAATGAACGAACATCGGGATCGTTGCAACAAAGGTCGTATAGAGCGACGAGAAGATGCCGAAGCGGAATATCGCCGTGATCAGACCGACCTCGCTTCCCAGAGTAAAGATGATGAAATAAATAAGATTGTGCGCCAGGGATGCTATCCCGACGAAAAGCAGGAACTGATAATTCGCGAGGTTGATCTCGATCTTATTCTCGTGAAAAAAATATCCTGCAAGAAATCCGGCGATAGTTTTCGAGAGAGCAGAGAGTCCAAGGAACTGTCCGCTGATCAGATCCAGCAACAATCCAATCGCAAACCCGTACACGGTGGCCGGGATCTGTCCCTGCGTCACGGCAATATACACGATCCAGATCAGCATGATATCGGGAATGATATTCGCTATGGAGGTGAAACTGACGATTGTTGTTTGGAATGTGACGAGAAGAAGTGTAAAAAGGATCAACCGTACATGTTTCGGCATGAACAAATTTTTTTGGTGACGGTGAAAAGGTTAAATATTTCAATGAAATTACGTTAAAAAGCATCAAAATGCAAAAAATCTTCCCTTGCTTCTTGCTCGAACTTTCCTAACTTTATTCACACATGAGCACCGTCTTTACATATCTCGAACCGCCGGATGAGAAACTCTTCTTCTCACGAAAGGATGCTTCTGATCCCCGAATGGGAGATCAGGTCCTGCGGGGTGAAAAGAATTTTACGGATGAAGTCACGATTGGTATCGTCGGTGTGCCGACGGATGAAGGGGTGAAGAGGAACGGCGGCCGAGTGGGCGCAAAAGAAGGTCCGGATGCCATCCGGACGGAATTTTACAAAAGGACGCCGTTTGTTCTTGGGAAGGAAAAATCCCTTTCATCTCTGCAGATGTTCGATTTCGGTGATATCAAGATCGGAAAGTCACTCGAAGAGACACACGGACGATTGAGCGAGACTGTGCAGACTCTTGCGGCGGCGGGGATCATCCCGATCGTACTTGGCGGCGGACACGACTTGGCATACCCGAATTTTACCGGATTCTCTGCCGGTAAAAAGAATGTCGGCGTGATCAACATCGATACGCACCTTGATTTCCGCAAACCGATCCCCAAGCGGAACAGCTGTACCTCCTTCCGGCAGATGCTGGATCATCCGGCTTCCGCGCTCAATGCAATGAACCTCGTCGAAATCGGTATTCAGTCCTTCGCCAATGCCGAAGCTCATTACTCAGAACTTGTTGAACGGGGAGCGACTGTCTTCTCGCTGCGCGACGTCCGCACCGAAGGGATCACCAAAACACTCGATCTTGCCTACGAACTCGCCACAGCATCGGTCGATTCGCTCTATGTCAGCTTCGATCTGGATGTCGTCCACAGCGCCGATGCTCCCGGAGTGAGCGCTTCTTTGCCGACCGGATTCACCGCAGAAGAATTCCTTACCGCCGCACTCTTTGCCGGTAAACGCCGCAAGACCAAACTGATCGACATCGTGGAACTCAATCCCAAATATGATATCGATTCCAAGACCGCAAAACTCGCCGCCCTGGCGATGATGTATTTCCTGACAGGATTTGCGAATCGCTGAAGCGATCTCCTTCCTGAAAGATCACTCTTCTTCCGTTACTCTAACCGTAAATAACATCTTTGTAATGTATATCAAGAACAATATCTTGAGTGAGATGTATTGAGTTTATTTTCTATCATAACGATGCCTAATTTTCAAGAAAGAGTCCATGGTCATTGAGACGAGTGTTGTCACTTTTCGCAGAAATAATTTATTATTCAGCATAATATTTTTTACAACCATGCTTCAGTCTCAGTGGATCCAAACCGGCGGTCCGGTATCGGACGCAGCGGTTGTCACTATTGCCGAAAAAAATGGAACGCTCTATGGAGGCGGCTCGAGTGGAGTGTTCCGTAGTTCCGATGACGGCGCTCATTGGAAAATGGTGAATACAGGTCTTGCAAAAGGAACGTGGGGATATGTCGTGAATGATATCCTTGTCAATGGCGAAAATATCTACGCGGGATTAGGCGGAAGCGGTATATATCAAATGGCGAACAGTGATACTGAATGGGTCGCTTCAAATTATGGGATCGAAAATCTTTATGTCAGTTCGATTGCGGTGATCGGATCAAAGATGTTTGCAGGGACATCCGGGAACGGAGTGTTTGTATCGACGGATGACGGATGGAGTTGGACGGCGTCGAATTCCGGATTGGATGGAAATTTTTATATCTATAAACTTGCAGTGAACGGAACAAACCTACTCGCCGGGACAGGCGGAGGAGTCTATCTTTCAACGGATAATGCGGCAAATTGGACAATGGTCATGACTGGAATGACCGGTTTTCCTGTGATGAATATTTCATCGGGCGGCGGGAATGTTTACGCCTTGT
>CAIVNT010000518.1 GCA_903907305.1 uncultured Ignavibacteriota bacterium | reverse complement strand
CGGCATTCCGGTACAGCTGGAATAGAGATCGTCCGCACTCCACTTCATATGTGTCCAGCGGGTCTCCGCGAACGAAATTCCGCGGAGAAGATCTGCCGGAACTCCAAACTCGATACCGGCTTGCGTGAAATATTTGTCGTAAGACTCCCTGTCCTCTTCGTGCAGCACAGGAGCAGTCTGACCGAACAACGAGATCGGGAGTAGAACAACAACAGCGATCAACAAAAATCTCATTACACTCTCACAATGTGAAAAATGATGATACTATTTTTGGAACAGCATTTTCTTGACAGAGACAAAATCACCCGACCGCATCACTGCTACATAGAATCCGCTGGAAAGACCGGATGCATTAAACTGCAGCGAGTATTGTCCCGGCGAGAGATCTTCGTCGATGAGTACTGCAACTTCTCTTCCAAGAATATCATACACTTTCAGCGAAGTCGGTCCAACATTCTTCACCGACACGATTAGGGTCGTGCTTGGATTGAACGGATTCGGATAATTCTGAGACAATTGATATTCGTTCGGAATAATATTGTTCATCGCAACGAATGCCGATGTCTGCGTCTTGAACTTGCGTGCGGACCAGTCACTTGTTCCCAGAGCATTCGTTCCTTTCACTCGCCAGAAATAGATCGTGTTCGGCAGCAAACCGGCGACGGTAATACTCGTATCGGTATAACCGACTGTATCCTTTGCATTATTGATCGTGAAGTCCGAACTGCGGGAAAGTTGGAACGCGAATGACTGTGTTACCGGTGTTTTCATCCACGAAAATGTCATCGCCAGAGGAGTGTTGATCTGCAGATCAGCAGGGACGACCAATGCAGGATCTGCAGGATGACCCGTGGCGAAACTTCGGGCGATGGAATAATTTCCGTTGCCGACAATGTTCATGCCTCGCACTTTCCAGTAGTAGCGTTGTTCACCTTTCAATCCGGACGCTGCGATCGACGTGTCGATCACATTCGTATTCATTGAAGAAGTTGTGAAAGCCGAATCCGCGGAAACCATAACGTTATACATGGATGATGAATCGGCATAATTCCAGACGAGCTTCACTCCGGATAATTGTCCTGTAGCCAGATCAGGCGGCAGGACGGGAAGAACCTGGTTCGGCGGATTCACGATGGAAACGACGCTGCTGACGGCGCTTTCGTTATGGTTCCTGTCCAACGCTGTGACAGCAAAGTTGAACGTACCGGTGATACCGAAAGGATTCAAGAATTTATTCGATGTGATGGTCTGGATGTTCTTCGGATCATTCACTTCATTCTGTGTGATACTGCCGGAAGCAGCTTTATAGATGACATACATGGAACCCGAATCATTATCCGAAGCTTTCGGAGGGACATCCCACACAATGGAAGCAACAGAAGCACCGGGGGCGCGTCCAAACCGAACATTCGCGGGAGGATTCGGCGGAATGGAATCCTTCCCTTTGATACCGACGACGAGCGCTTTGTATTTATAGAGGAAGTTCGTGAGTGTGTCGGTGATACCGCCGCGATTGTCGGTGATATTATTCGTTGTGTAAGCAAAATTGCCAACACCGTTCGGGTTCGCACGGTGGATGCGGATCTGATTCCCGATCTCGTTCGCAGGCCCAAATGTGCCATCGCCGATCCTGTAGAATGCAAGTCCGGGAATGATCTGTCTGCCGTTCGCTACCGAATACCACCACGGAAGCAGTTTCGAATAATCCTGGGAGCCGGTGATCTTCCAATACAGCTGCGGTGCGAGATAATCGATATATTTTCCACTCATCCATGCCGTAGCATCGCAATAGATAGAATTGTAATTATCATTACCGACGATGCCGGAAGGAACGCCGTTCCTCCATATTCCTCTCGGACTGATCCCCCACTTCACCCACGGTTTGATCACCTGGATGCTGTCATACACTTGTTTGATAAGTGAATTGACGTTGTCACGTCTCCAATCTGCAAGAACAGAAAAGCCGCGTGGGAACGTTGCAAATGTATTTGCATCCTGTGTGGTGATCCCTTCCACATAAAAATAATCATCCATATGAGCGGCATCGATATCATAGCGGCGCACAACATCGGATATGACTTTTGCAACATGATCGCGCACCTGCGGCAAACCCGGATCAAGGAACTTCACGCTCCCGACCTGAAGCACCCAGTCCGGATGTGCTTTCGTAACATGATTCGAAGCAGTGGTATAATCACCCACCGCTCGTTCTGCGCGATACGGATTGAACCACGCATGAAGTTCCATACCACGGACATGCGCTTCCTGCACAGCAAATTCCAGCGGGTCCCACATAGGATTTGTCGCCGTCCCCTGAACTCCTGTCAGCCATTTTGACCACGGCTCGTACGGAGAGTTATAAAGTGCATCGCACTCGGGACGGATCTGAAATATTGCGACGTTGATCCCTGCAGCGGAAAGTTTATCGAGGATGGTGCGGAGCTGTGTCTTTTGGGATTCGACATTCGTGCCGGACGGCCAGTCGATGTTCGCAACTGTTGCGATCCAGGCGCCGCGGATCTCACGTTTCTGAGCGGACGAAAAGAAAGGAATTACGATTAGGAATGTTAGAAGCGTGATCAGAACGGCAGTAGCATTTTTCTTCATGCGCGGTATCCTGTTATGATTACTGAGAACATTTACTCATTATTGTATTATTGTTCGATCTATGATCTGCAGAGACATGTCCCCATCAACACCATGGGGACTTCCGCCCAAGTGACGGCGGACAAGTGCTCAACATAACTAACTATTCTTCTTCATTCACAGTTGCTGCTTTCCCCGAGATAACGATGACGAATTCTCCTTTGATGATGAGAGAGTCAAACGAGGCAAGGATCGTGGAGATCTTTCCGCGGATGAGTTCTTCGAATTTCTTTGTCAACTCACGGGCGACCATCACATCGCGATCACCGAGATATTCCATCAGTTCCCGTAATGTCTTTTCGATACGATGGACTGATTCATAAAGAATGATCGTCCGTTCTTCACCTTTCAATCGCTCAAGTTTTGTCCGTCTTCCTTTCTTATGCGGCAGGAATCCTTCAAAGACAAATTCGTGCGTAGAGAATCCGCTGGCAATGAGCGCAGGGACGAATGCCGTTGGTCCCGGAAGCGGAACAATAGTGATCTCATTCTCGATCGATGCTGCGATAATGGAATATGCCGGATCGGAGATGCCGGGAGTTCCAGCATCCGAAACGATGGCGACGGAATCACCATTCTTCAAACGCTGGATGATCTGCGGAACCCGTACCTGTTCATTGTGAGAATAGAAACTCAGCAGCGGCTTTTCAATCCCGTAATGGTCCAGCAGAATTTTTGTGGTGCGGGTATCCTCGGCAGCGATGATGTCGACTCCCTTCAGCACATTCAATGCCCGAAGTGTGATATCGTCCAGATTTCCGATCGGTGTCGGCACGACATATAATCGACCGTGAATGATCTCTTCGGCCATCAGATTCCCCAATCCCGCACATAGCGGAAATCGACATTCACTGTCCGGTTGGAAATCTTCGCGATCAGCGGCGGACGGCGTTTGAATTGATTGATCTGCACTTTTTTGCGGACCGTCGCGATGAATGCTATGGGAAATTTGAGTGCTTCAAGTTCGGCATCGGTTCTGCGTTCGTCGATCATATAATAGAGCAGTCGGTCCGCTTCCCGATAGCTGAATCCCAATTCTCCCTCATCTGTTTGTCCCTGCCACAAATCCGCAGTCGGTTTCTTTTTGATGATCTTTTCGGGGATGCCGAGTTCTTCCGCCAGATCCCAGATGTGAGTCTTGTAAAGATCGCCGAGAGGATTGATGGCGCACGCCATATCTCCGAACAGCGTCCCGTATCCAAGCATCGATTCCGTCTTGTTGGATGTGCCGATAACGAGCGCATTCTCTTTTTGTGAAAGATCGTACAACACGATCATCCGCTGGCGCGCCATGATATTTCCTTTACGGAGATTATCCGTGATCTTCTGCGTTTCAAACAAAGGATCGACCATCGGTGTGATATCAATAAATGAGGAACACACACCAAGATCGTTCACGACCAACTCAGCATCCGCTTTGCTTTCGGGACTGCTCGTCTTATACGGCATCATCACCGTGTAGACATTCTTAGCGCCGAGTGCTTCCGCAGCAAGATATGTTGACACAGCGGAATCGATCCCACCGGAGAGTCCGATCACCGCATTGGTAAATCCTGCGTTGTTCAGTTCATCTTTAACGAACTGAACAAGCATAGCGCGAACAATGCGCATGTTCAGTGCTAACGGATTGCTGTTATGTTCTTCGGAAGTTTCCATACTAACTTAGATCAAGTAAAATAATTTCCCGCTCACTGGCCGGTGCGTATCGGAGTCTTCACTCCGTCACGGCAAGAAAAACCGTGACTTCGTTCAGAATGACAAACCCCAAAGAATTATAATTCGCCGACGCTCAGTTCCTTCAATGCTTTTTTGATGATGCCGAGTCCTTCATTCAGTTCTTCCTGTTTGATCGTCAACGGCGTACGAAAACGGATGGAACGGTCGCCGCATCCGATCAGGATGAGCCCCTCTTCGTATGCTTTGTCGATCAGCTGATTCCGATTCTGAGCAGTATCAAGATCGAATGCACACATCAATCCACGGCCGCGGGGATTCGATGCAAGTTTCGGGAATTCCTCTGTAAAATCGATAAGCTGATCCACAAGATATTCTCCCTGCACACGTGCGTTCTCCACAAGATTATCCTCATGGATCACTTCTAATATCCGTTTGGAACGGACCATGTCAACAAGATTTCCGCCGAAGGTGGAATTGATGCGGCTTGATTTTTTGAACACATTGTCGACGATATCGTCGATGCGGTTACCGGCAAGGAATCCACAGATGTGTGTCTTCTTTCCGAAGGACATCAGATCCGGTTTTACAAAATGTTGATGCGCCCACATTTTCCCTGTCAGTCCGACACCCGATTGCACTTCGTCGAATATCAGTAGAATCTCGCTCTCATCACAAATATCACGAAGGTTCTGCAGAAACTCCATCCGGAAATGATTGTCCCCGCCCTCCGCCTGAATCGGTTCAATGATGATGGCAGCAATATCATCCGTGTTATTAATAATCGCTTCTTTGATCTGCTTGATGGCGATCTTTTCCTCTTCGATCACATGCAGAAGATTCTCCTCGTTCAGCG
>CAIVNT010000517.1 GCA_903907305.1 uncultured Ignavibacteriota bacterium | reverse complement strand
GTTTGAAGGAAGATAAGTTAAGACATTCTAAACTTTCAAACCATTTAACCTTCGATTGATATCAACTGCTGCAAGTGTTTCAACTGAAACAAATATTGTAATCGTGCAATTTTGTAATAATGAATCTCAAAAGAATAACAACATATTCTCTTTTAAGGGTTTTATTCCGGTAATTCATAAAACCGCATTTATTCATCCTCAAGCAACCGTCATTGGGAATGTGATCATCGGGAAGGATGTCTATGTCGGTCCATCGGCGGTGATCCGCGGGGATTGGGGCGGAATCGTGATCGAAGACGGATGCAATATTCAAGAGACATGCGTGAATCATGTTTTTCCTGGAAAAACCATCACATTGAAAAAGAATGCGCATATCGGACATGGCGCTGTGATCCACGGTGCAAATATCGGAGAGAATGTGCTTGTGGGAATGAACGCTGTCGTTATGGACAATGCCGAAGTCGGAGACGGTTCGATCATTGGTGCACTCACGTTCGTCCCGTCAGAAATGCTTATACCACCTCGCTCAGTTGTCGTCGGAAATCCCGCAAAGATCATAAAGCAGGTATCCGATGAAATGCTACATTGGAAAACGAATGGAACGAAATTATATCAGACCTTGCCGAGCGATCTTCGTAATACGATGAAACCGGTGAAGCCTTTGAGAAAAATCCCGAAGGACAGAGAAAAACAGAGTGCTGTGTATCAAACTTGGAAAGAAATCCTTAAAAACCAACAGTAATATCGAAATTTTGCTTGTTTCTCTATCGTTGAGTACATTATTATTACAGGTGAATGATAAAATTCACTTCAACAATATCGGAACACCTCGGGAAAGTTTTTTTGAATATCGGTCAGGGTCTGATCCTTGCCGGTATTGTTGGACGGATTATTCAACATGAGTCAACCATTATTGATTCCATTGTCGCTTATATGTTAGGATCATACGCGATTGTTATAGGTTTGTATTTTGTCGGGGGAACTATTCGGGAGGAGGAATAAAGCATGGACATTGTCATCATTTTTGGTTCAATAACAGCGATCATCGGGACCATCCTTGTTGCTGTCACTCATTTTTCGAAAAAGAAGAAAACGCATATAAACCGATAATGATTCATCGAAGTAATCATATTTCTGACGCCAAGGATCTCTTGGCGTTTTTATTTTCAAAAACAAATTGACAGATGAATCTTTCTTCTTACGCCTACGGCCAATGGATCGAAGGGAAAGGAAAACCTTCCGGTATTTACAGCGCAGTCACCGGAGAGCATATCTTCGATGCAAGTAGTGACGGACTCGACTTTAACCAAATGCTGGAGTATGGCCGCACTGTCGGCGGCGTGAATATCCGCAAACTGACATTCCATCATCGGGCACTGATGCTGAAGGAACTCGCCAAATTTCTTACGGAACGGAAAGAACTCTTCTACAAATTATCGTATTTCACCGGTGCGACAAGGAATGATTCGTGGTTCGATATTGATGGAGGATTCGGGACACTCTTTGCATTTGCGAGCAAAGGACGAAAGGAACTTCCGAATCAGAAAGTATACATCGACGGTGCTACTGAAATGTTGTCCAAAGGAGGAACCTTTGTCGGACGGCATATCTGCGTTCCTCTGGAAGGGGTTGCGCTTCATATCAATGCGTTCAATTTTCCTGTATGGGGAATGTTGGAAAAATTCGCACCGTCATTTCTCGCAGGGATGCCGTGCATTATCAAGCCGGCGACCTCTACCAGTTTTGTCGCTCAGAAAGTTGTGGAAGAGATCATCGCGTCGAAGATCCTTCCTGAAGGTTCGCTGCAGATCATCTGCGGCAGCGTGGGGGATATGTTCGATCATCTTTCCATGCAGGATGTCGTGACATTCACCGGTTCGCATACCACGGGAACAACACTCCGTCAACACAAGAATATCATTTCGAATTCAATCCGCTTCAATATGGAAGCAGATTCTCTGAATTGCTGTGTGCTCGGAGAAGATGCCACTCCCGAGTCGGAGGAATTCTCACTGTTTGTAAAAGAAGTCGCGCGCGAGTTGACGACCAAAGCGGGACAACGCTGTACAGCCATCCGCAGGATCATTGTCCCGAATGGACGTGTGCAGGATGTGATCACTGCGCTGCAGAAAAGAATATCATCAGTGGTCATTGGCGATCCGATCCTCGAAGATGTACGGATGGGTCCGCTTGTCGGACGGGTGCAATTAGCAGAAGTGAAATCCCGTGTTGACGAACTTTCCCGTACGAGTGAAAAAGTGTTTGAACATTCTGGAGAGTTCAAAAAGAACGGACATTCCATTGAATACGGAGCATTCATTCATCCTACATTGATGTATTGCGCCAGACCGCTCTCATCCAGCGAACCGCATGATATTGAAGCATTCGGTCCGGTCAGCACTGTGATGGGATATTCGAATATGGATGAAGCGATCGAACTTGTCCGCAAAGGTCGGGGAAGTCTCGTTGGTTCATATTTCTCTAATGATGACGCTTCGTGCCGGGAATTTGCTCTTGGTATCGCTCCATATCATGGCAGGATCATGATGGTGAATCGATTCAGCGCGAAGGAATCGACGGGACATGGTTCTCCGATGCCGCAGATGGTGCATGGAGGTCCTGGAAGAGCGGGCGGAGGAGAAGAACTCGGCGGTATCCGCAGTGTGCTGCATTATATGCAGAGGACGGCGCTGCAAGGTTCGCCCTCGACACTCGGAAAGATCTATGGTGAATATACCGTCGGAGCTGAGACACATACGGATGGAGTTCATCCGTTCAAAAAATATTTTGATGATCTTGTGATCGGCGATTCGCTGTTGACAAAGACGCGTTTGATCACGCTGGATGATGTTGATAAATTTGCCGAACTGAGCGGTGATCATTTCTATGCGCATATGGATGATGATCTTGCCCGGCGTTCTATCTTTGACAAACGTGTAGCGCACGGTTATTTTATCCTTTCAGCTGCTGCAGGATTGTTCGTTGAACCGGGATTCGTTCCTGTTATGGCGAATTACGGTCTGGAAGGATTGCGCTTCATTAAACCGGTCTATCCGGGTGACACCATTCAGGTACGGCTGACGGTAAAATCGACACGTCCGAAAGAAGGAGAGAACCAGGGAATTGTTGAATGGGATGTGATCGTTTTCAATCAATTGAGTGAACATGTTGCCGTTTATACACTGTTAACACTTGTTGCAAAAAGACCGAATTGAGACAAGGCACCAAGAATAAAATATCAAGTATCAAGCACCAAATTCCAAAAACCAAAATACCGAGTATCCAGTATCCAGTTCTATAAATCCTGCAACCAGTATCTAATAATTTTGAATGATTATGACTTACCAGCATCTTCTCTACACACTCGACAACCACATTGCCCGTGTCACTCTTAATCGTCCGCCGGTCAACGCTTTGAATAAAGAGTTAGTTCATGAATTGATCAACATTGCCGGTTCGTTCAAATCCAACGAAGAGATCTGGTGCGTTGTTGTGAATGCTGCGGGAAAGGTCTTTTGCGCCGGTGCTGATC
>CAIVNT010000516.1 GCA_903907305.1 uncultured Ignavibacteriota bacterium | reverse complement strand
CGCCATTGCAGACGATTGCGACAGTCCCTGCTCGATCCCAATCCGCTCGAATTTAGGGGATTGGGATGCAAGGAATTGAATTTGGGAAAATATGATTAAGATGGTGCGAAGCATATTAAGGAAGATACTACCGTCAAAGTTGCTCTGCAATAACTTCTTCTGAGAACCAGGGAAATAAATGAAACCGCAACTTTCCTTGCAATAATCCATTCTCTTCTGTAATATTCGAAAACTTTTCGACCATCATCATCTTTTCAATATTCTCTAACGAAGGAGTTTCATTCATGAAGGACGAACAACCGATCGCACAACAATCCAGTGAGATGTATTACCCTTCCCCCGAAGTCCTTGCTCAAGCCAATGTCAAAGATCCCGAAGCAGTCCGAATAGAAGCAGCGAAAGATATCCAAGCCTACTGGGCGAAACGGGCCGGTGAATTGGATTGGTATAAGAAATGGGATACGGTACTGGATGATTCCAACAAACCCTTCTTTAAATGGTTTACCGGCGGCAAGACGAATATCGTTCTGAATGCTCTCGACCGGCATGTGAAGACTTGGAGACGGAACAAACTGGCTTTGATCTGGGAAGGTGAAAAAGGAGAGGTGCGAACGTTCAGTTATCATGCAATGAACCGAGAAGTGTGCAAATTCGCAAATGTGTTGAAAAGCATGGGCGTTGTGAAAGGCGATCTCGTCACCATCTACATGCCGAGAATTCCCGAAACGGTGATCGCAATGCTTGCAACGGCGAAGATCGGTGCGGTCCATTCGGTGGTGTACGGCGGTTTCTCGGTAGAAGCACTCCACGGCCGCATTGAGGACAGCGGTTCAAAGGTCGTCATCACAGCGGACGGCGGTAATATGAACGGCAAGAAGATCGAACTAAAGAAGATCGTCGACGAAGCGCTGAAACGTTCCGGCGCACCGGAACATGTCGTGGTCATTAAACATCTCGGCATTGATGTGATGATGGAGCAGGGACGTGACTACTGGTATCATGAATTGATGACCATGCCGGCATCGAAGAACGGTTCAAAGTGCGAGACCGAAGTGATGGATGCTGAAGATCCGCTCTTCATCCTCTATACTTCAGGAACGACCGGAAAACCGAAAGCGATCCTGCACACACACGGCGGATATTCCGTGGGAATTCATGCAACGATCAATGATGTGTTCGACTTAAAAGAAGAAGACCGCTGGTGGTGCACGGCCGATCCGGGATGGATCACCGGACATTCATACATTGTGTATGGTCCGATGATCGCCGGTGCAACCTCCATCATGTATGAAGGCGCTCCGACATTCCCGTATCCCGACCGCTGGTGGTCAATCATCGAAAAATACGGAGTCACCATCTTCTACTCTACTCCCACCGCGATCCGCGGACTGATGCGCTTCGGCGAGTCGTGGGTGAACCGTCACGACCTCTCTTCCCTTCGTCTGCTCGGCAGCGTGGGCGAACCGATCAATCCCGAAGCGTGGCGTTGGTTCCATAAAGTGGTGGGAAAAGAAAAATGCCCGATCATGGATACATGGTGGCAGACGGAAACCGGTATGTTCATGATGTCACCGATGCCTGCTCAGCCGCTGAAACCCGGTTCCGCAACAAAACCGTTCCCCGGCATCGACGCAGATGTGGTGAACGCAGAAGGCAAACCGGTCGCAGTAGGTGAAGAAGGATTCCTCATCCTGAAGAATCCCTGGCCGGCAATGATGCGGACAATCTTCAAAGATCCCGAACGATATGTCCAAACATACTGGAGCACGTATCCCGGATATTATTTTGCGGGAGACTCCGCTCGGAAAGATAAGGATGGATATTTTTGGGTAATCGGCCGCGTTGACGATGTGATCAAAGTAAGCGGATACAGATTAGGGACCGCTGAGATCGAATCGGCATTCATCACTCACCATGCCGTAGCTGAAGCGGCGGTCATCGGACTTCCGCATGAGTTGAAAGGGATGGCGATCCACGCGTATCTAATTTTGAAGGCGGGGAATGAACCGTCCGAAGCTCTTGTGGAAGATCTGCGCAAACATATCTCACACGAACTCG
>CAIVNT010000515.1 GCA_903907305.1 uncultured Ignavibacteriota bacterium | reverse complement strand
GGAAAATTCAAGAACAACGATCTTTCCATCACTACGAAGGACGCGGTTCATTTCGAATAATCCTTTATCCAAAAATTCAAAATTACGCGCACCGAACGCAACGATTGCTGCATCAAAACGACCATCCGGGAACTGCAGCGATTCCGCTTCACCTGATTCAAGCCGGATCGTTTTCGTCAGATTCTTTTGAATGATTTTCTTTCGTCCCACTTCGAGCATCGATTCGGAGATATCCACACCAATCACTTCGTCCGGTACAAGCCGAAGCGTGGCGATCGCAAAATCCGCTGTGCCGGTAGCAACATCTAAAATGCGCTTTGGCTGAAGCGAGACCAATTTCTGAACGGCGGCACGGCGCCAATACAAGTCCACTCCGCCGCTCAACAAGTGATTCAGCATGTCATAGCGGTACGCGATCTTATCAAAAAGAGAACGAACGTATTCTTTTTCCATAGCGCATTAATATACGAAATCTTTGCTTCTTGCGGAACGATAAATTGATTCTGGCTAAAACTCTTTCTATTTTCAAACACATGAAACGATCGATACTGACCATTTTTTTTGTCGCAACGCTGTTCCGATCATCCGCCGGTCAGGAGCGCGATTCTCTTTTTCTTGGAATGAACCGGAAGACAGTACTGAACTACTCACTCACTGCATACTCTCTCGCATCGTTCTATGTTGAGTATCAATGGTGGTGGAAAGGAAACTACAAACCGTTCAAATACGGGAATGATGGATTCCTGAACAACTATAGTCTGGGTGTTGACAAAGCGGGACATTTCTACACTTCGTATTTCTATTTCCAAGCATTATATGAGTTTATGGAGTGGGGCGGATTCGATAAGACAACATCAATGGTTACATCCATGGCCATACCAGCGTTCTATGCACTGTCCATTGAATTGAATGACGGCTTCACATATTTTTCCTTCTCCGGATATGATCTGACTGCAAATATGCTCGGGATAGGATACGGCGTACTGCAGAGACAATATCCCTATTTGAATCATTTCAAGTTCAAATGGAGTTACTATCCCTCCGGAACGATTCCATTGGATGATAAATTCATCATCGCCAATGATTATGACGGTCATATTTACTGGCTGAGCACGGATGTGCACGGCATACTGCCAGAACCGATGAAGGGATACTGGCCGAAGTTCTTAAATATTGCGGTTGGATATGGAGCAAAGAATGTCTCCCACAGGAATGCGTGGCTCGGTGAGATCAGTTCCAAAGGACCGAAGATGAGGAAATTTGCAGTGAGCCTTGATTATAACCTCGGCTCATTAAATGTTGATGATGACTTTTTGAATGTGTTGCGGAATATCGTCGATTACTTCCACTATCCTGCTCCGGGTATGACCATTGTTCCGGGGCACGGAACAGAAGTAAAACCATTCCTCCTCCACTAATCATTGTTCAGGTCGAACTTCTTACTTCGGAGATGTTTCCTCGCACCTGCTTTTTTCTTCGTTTCAACACGGACGATCTTTGAGGAACGGGAAGGCTTGGTAGCCACTCGATACGTCTCCTGCTTTGCGGCTGTCTCAATGATGCCGGTCAGTTTTTCAACGGCCGATTGTTTGTTCTGCCATTGACTGCGCGACTCCTGCGAAACGATCCGCAATATTCCTTCCGAGTCCAACTTATTCTGCAGGCGCATCATGATCAGCGAGAGCAGGCGTTCGCTTGTGCGGATCTTTCCCGCTTCAAGGAGCAGTTCTACTCTAGTCGAGACTTTATTCACGTTCTGACCACCTTTCCCTCCGCTGCGCGTATATTTAAATTTTATTGCGCCGGATGGGATGGTGATGCGTTCATTAATGATGATGTCTTCCATAAATAACAATACCGCCGTTGCCGGCGGTATTCGTTGTTGTACAATACATTTATTCTTATTTCATATACTGGTCGCCGACGAACTCAACAATATCCTCACCACCATCTACACCGATGGTATTGCCGGAGATAAAGAATGCATCATCGTGTGAAAGCAGTGCAATGGCTTTCGCAACAGCTTCCGTTGTTGTCAATTTCATAGAAGGATTTTTTGACAGCGCCAGATCGATCATCTTTTTTGCACCGGGGATCTTTGCCAATGCCGCAGTTTCCGTAACACCGGCCATAATCGCATTTGCTGTAATGCCGAGCGGTCCTAATTCCAGCGCTAACTGGCGGATATAGGATTCAGAAGCAGCTTTTGCTGCGGACACTGCCCCATAATCCGGGAATTGCGTATGACCACCGGAACTGGTCATCGTATAGAGTCTGCTGCCATCTTTCAATAATCCTGCGTTGAACGCGCTTTGAGTCCAATAGACCAAAGCATTTGCCATCACATCCATCGTCATTTCAATCTGAGCCTGGGTCAGCTGATTTTTTGGATCTCTCGAGACGAACGGTTTAAGAGAACCAAACGCCAGTGAATGCATCAGAACTTTTACGCGTCCTTCTGCCGTTACATTCTGTGTAAGAGCGTCGATCACTTCTTTTCGTTTTTCGGCATCTGTAGCATTTACGTTGAAAAAAAGAGTTTTTACTCCTTGTGCTTCGCAGTCCGCTTTTACTTTTTCAGCATTCGGAATGGTTGCGGCACGGTCGAAATGGACACCGCAGATGTTCATTCCATGACGAGCCAATTCCAAAGCTGTTGCTCCGCCAAAACCGCTGGATGCTCCGAGAATCAATGCCCAATCTGTATTTTTGAAGCGATAATCAGTTGCCACGATGGATT
>CAIVNT010000514.1 GCA_903907305.1 uncultured Ignavibacteriota bacterium | reverse complement strand
TGAATTGTGTATCGTACCGTTTACGACGTGTTGGGCCTGACATTGGGACACCTCCTGACACAATATAGTGTCTTTTCTTGGTGTCCGAAAATCTAGGGCAAGTTCACAAAGGATCTCGGAAAATTTGTGGAGTTTTTTTCGCAAAATTCGTGTCTTTGTGCCTTGGTGGCAGGGATCTTAAGTGCATTTTCAATTTTAATGTAAATTAGAACGTGAATGGAACAGCAATATCAAATACTCGATAACGACGTTTCGCTTCTCTGTGTCACTGCGAAATCTTTTCCGGACGGGATCCAGGCCGCGTTCCACGAACTGAAACAGAGGATACCGCGGAACGACACACGCACACCGTACGGCATCTCAAAACCGGAACGGGACGGCACGATCGTCTACCGCGCCGGTGTTGAACAAGCATTTGAAGGTGAGGCAACGCAACAAGGTTGTGAAACGGTCATTGTAAAGAAGGGGACGTATCTGTCGAGAACCGTTACTCACTGGCAGTCGAAGATGGAAACTCTCGGCGGGGTTTTTGATGAATTGATTCGTGATCCGCGGCTCGATCCGGATTCGCTGTGTGTGGAGATCTATCAAAGTCAGACGGAACTGATCTGTATGGTGCGAATTAAATAAAGGGGGAACCATGGGAAAATTATCGGTCTTCAACTTTCTTACATTGAACGGGAATTTTAAAAATGCCGATGGTGATATCCGCTGGCACAAACACGGAGAAGAAGAAGGAGAGTTTTCAAAAGAGGGAGCGGGCTCAGGGAGCATTCTGTTATTTGGACGAAAGACGTACGAATTGATGGCAAGCTATTGGCCGACACCGATGGCTGCGCAGAACGATCCCATCGTTGCCGAAGGAATGAACCGCTCGCGGAAGATAGTGTTTTCACGCACGATGAAGAATGCTGATTGGAATAATACGGTCATTATAAAAGAGAATGTTGTTGAAGAGATCACGCAGCTGAAACAGAAAGAGAACAGCGGACTCACCATCCTCGGCAGCGGAAGCATTGTCTCGCTCTGTGCCGAGCACGGATTGATCGACGAGTATCAGATCATGATCGATCCCGTCCTCATCGGAGGCGGCAGACAATTCTGCGGCTCGATCGGACAACAACTCGATCTGAAGCTGACATCCACGCGGACATTCAAAAGCGGTGTGGTCCTGCTGTGCTATCAGCCGAACAATCAATAAGTTCAGTACGACACATCATCACAACCATAAACACTAAGGAGAGATCCGTGAGTACACAAATATTCCTTAACATCCCGGTCGCCGACCTTCCGAAATCGATCGCCTTTTACGCGGCACTCGGCTACTCGAACAACCAGCAGATGTCCGACGAAACGGGCGCCTGCATCGTCGTCAGCGATACGATCTATGTGATGATGACAACACACGCCAGATTTCGCAGTTTTACTCCCAAGGAAGTCTGCGATACCAGTAAAGCCGTCGAAGTATTGTTCAATCTCAGTTGTGAGAGCCGTGAGCAGGTGGATGATCTCGTTGCCAAAGCGCTCTCGGCGGGCGGTTCCACCTATGACAAGCCGGAAGATCTCGGTTTCATGTATTCGCACAGTTTTGTCGATCCTGACGGTCACGGGTGGGGACTCTTCCACATGAGCGACATGCCTGCACAACAGTGAACCGTTTGATTCATTGATATCAACGCACAGCTTCAAATGCAACGCTATTCCCTATTTTATTAGCTGAAATCGTAACGATCTAACGGTCATTACGATTGTAAGCTCCGAAAGATTGGAGATTTACTTCAAGCCAATAAAAGACTATTTTATCCGCGTTGTATCGTTTCCGAGAACAGTGAATGAGAAAGTTAAAACTTCAAGTGCAGATGACGGCCGACGGATTTGTCGGCGGACCGAATGGAGAGTTGGATTGGACGTTGCCGAATTGGGATGATGCTTTGATCCGGTGCGTCGGTGAACTGACCGATCCTGTCGATACCATCCTGCTTGGACGAAAGATGACGGATGGATTCGTGAAACATTGGACAGCCGTTGCCGTCGATCCATCTCACCCTGAGTATTTGGCAGGAAAGAAATTCACCGATACGCCGAAAGTGGTCTTCTCAAGAACACTGAAAAGCTCGGAATGGTACAATACGACACTCGCTACAAAGAATATCGTTGACGAAGTGAACGAATTAAAACACAAGACCGGTGGCGACATCATCGGCTACGGCGGCGCATCGTTCGTTTCGAGTCTGATCGAGTATGGACTGATCGATGAATTCAATCTGTTCGTAAATCCAGTTGCTATCGGAAAAGGATTGTCGATCTTCTCCGGAGTGCAGTCAATGCAGAAACTCACGCTCATAACAGCCCGACAGTTCGACTGCGGTATCGTGCTGCATAAATATAAAAAAGGGTAGGAGCTTTATTAATGAAAACATTAAAGAGCATTGGAGCAGTCTTCGCGGGATTCCTCACCGTGGTGATCCTCAGCGTAGGAACGGATGCGGCACTCGAATCTGCCGGGATCTTTCCATCTCAGGAGCACGGATTATTCATCACCTGGATGCTTGCGCTCGCGCTCGCGTACCGAAGTGTCTATACGGTGGCGGGAGGTTTCGTCACCGCGCAGCTATCCCCGTTCAATCCGATGAAACATGTGAAGGTCCTCGCTTCGATCGGTGCGGCCGCAGGTATTGCCGGGGTCATCCTCGGCTGGAACCTTTCCCAACACTGGTATCCTATCGCCATCGCCGTGACGGGATTCCCGCTGACATGGTTCGGCGGAATCGTGAAAATACAATCATCGTTGAAAAGATTGAAAAACATTAATTCGGAGGAACGTCAATGAGAAATGTCGTTTTATTTATGCACACATCGCTCGATGGTTTTGTTTCGGGACCAGGCGGAGCATTGAACTGGATACCATACAACGAAGAGTTGGAGAAATACGCCGCGGGTATCGTTAACACGGTTGGATCATCACTCTATGGACGAACCACGTATGAAATGATGAGAGGGTATTGGCCCACCATGCTGAATAATCCGTCAGCTTCGAAGTATGAATTGAATCACGCACAGTGGGTGGAGAATATAGAAAAGATCGTATTTTCAAAATCAATGAAAACTGCCGACTGGAATAATACCCGGCTGATCAGCGGCAATATTGCGGAAGAGGTTGCAGCACTGAAAAACCAACCGGGGAAGGACATTGTCGTCTTCGGCAGTCCTTCATTGGCGCATACATTTATTGACATGGATCTGATCGATGAATATCAGCTCACCATTAGTCCCGTGATCCTTGGCGGGGGCGTACCGCTGTTTACGGGATCGAAAGAAAAGATCAAATTGAAATTGATCAGCTCACAAATAATGAGCACCGGAGTTGTTGGAGTTCACTACAAAAAATAATCGTCAATACTTACCGAGGATAATCAATGCAAAAGATCACACCATTTTTATGGTTCGACAACAATGTTGAAGAGGCGATGAATTTTTACGTCTCCGTCTTTAAGAACTCGAAGATCATTTCGGTGCAACGGCAGGGAGCGAACGGTCCTGTCTTCACCGCAACGATCGAAGTAGAAGGACAGAGACTGCACATGCTCAACGGCGGTCCTCAATTCCGCTTCACCGAAGCGGTCTCGCTCTTTGTGGATTGTGAGGACCAGCAGGAAGTGGACGAATTGTGGACAAAGCTCACAGCGGACGGCGGCAAGGAATCCAGATGCGGATGGCTCAAAGACAAGTTCGGATTCTCCTGGCAAATCATTCCCAAAGCGCTGATGCAGTATCTCCGCGATTCCGATCCGGTGAAAGCGAAACGAGCCATGGATGCGATGCTGACGATGAACAAGATCGACGTGGAAGGTTTGAAAAAGGCGCACGAAGGACGATAATGCCGACAATGAAACGAACATTCGCCACGATCAAAGAGTATGAACGTGCTCTTCCTGCACACGCCAGAACGATGCTCAAAACGATCCGGAGCGTGATCGCCAAAGCGATTCCCGGTGTTGAAGAAACGATCAGTTACAACATCCCGACGTTCAAATACGATGGGCGGATCATTGTCAGTGTCGGGGTCTGGAAGGACCATATCGGAATGTATCCTGTTCCTTCAGGTTCTATTGCATTCAATAAAGCGATCGAACGGTACAAAAAGAGTAAAAGTTCAGTGCATTTCCCGATTGACGAACCATTACCGTTGAAACTGATCAAGACATTTGTTCAAAAGAATTATGATAAGAAAAAATAAACCTGCCGTTGTCATCAAAACGGGAAAGCCATGAAAAAACAGAACCAACGGGCAGCGACAGTCGATGAATATTTGGCAGCGGTTCCTCCCGATGTCCGCGCAGCACTGCAGAAGATCCGTACTCAAGTGAAGAAACTCGTCCCAACCGCAACCGAGAAGATCAGTTACGGCATGCCGACATTCTTCACCCATCGCGCATTGGTCGGATACGCTGCGCATAAGAAGCACTGCAGTTTCTATCCGTGGAGCGGTGTAACCCTGAAGAACTTTAAAAATGAATTTTCAGGGTTTGAAACATCGGCCGGGACCGTCCGCTTTACCGTGGATAATCCGCTTCCTGCTCTTTTGATAAAAAAGATCGTCCTTGCACGGCTGGCCGAACATGATGAAAAAGACAAGACATCGAGAAAAAAACCGAGCCAGAAGAAAATCCAAATCACTGCTTTTTCCCTGCTTGCTGCACCGGCACAGCGAGCATTGGCGGGTGCAGGAATCGGCACACTGAAGGATCTGGCAAAGCGGCGCGAATCCGAGGTCTCGGCCTTGCATGGTATGGGGCCAAAAGCACAAAACGTACTGCGTACCGAACTGAAACGCGCAGGACTTACTTACAAAAAATAGATCAATAAATATTACACTATTCAAGGATGAACATATGAGCATCACAGCACCCGTTACCGTCATAATAGAAACCACGGTAGTCGTTCCTATCGAGAAAGCGTGGGCAATCATGACAGAACCCGCCCACATCACACAGTGGAATGCCGCATCTCCGGATTGGCATACGCCGCGCGCCGAGAATGACCTACGCAAAGGGGGAACATTCTCTTACCGGATGGAGGCGAAGGACGGCAGCTTCGGTTTTGATTTCGGCGGCACGTACGATCAGGTGACGCTTCACAGCTCCTATGTCTACACCTTGGGTGATGGACGTACAGTGATTGTTCTGTTCATCCCCCAGGGAGAGTCAACAAGGATCATTGAAATATTCGTTGCCGAATCGCAGAATACGCCGGAGCGTCAGCGTCAAGGATGGCAAGCCATTCTGGACAACTTCAAACGATATGCAGAATCAGTCTGACAACGAAGCAAAGAATACAATGATCGGTTCAATTCTACCAACGTACGTTTTTCTCAAACCTCTTAAGGTGAACCTATGAAAAAGGTCCTGCTACGCATTGTCATCGGACTTGGAATGCTGCTTGCACTGGTGCTCGTTCTTGCTTCCATGAAGCCGGCGGAATTCCGCGTTGAACGTTCGCTGGTAGTGAACGCGCCTGCCGATTCCATCCGCGGCTTCATCTCCGATTTTCACCGGTGGACCCTCTGGTCTCCGTATGAAGCGATGGATCCGAATATGCATCGGAAATATGACGGTGCTTCATCCGGTATCGGAGCCGTCTATTCATGGGTCGGTGAAAATGTCGGATCCGGAAGGATGGAAGTTCTCGGGGTCAACTCCGCAAAGGTCGTCATAAAACTTGATTTCACTTCACCGTTTGAAGCGCATAATACGGCAGAGTTCCTGTTGGAGCCGCAGGGGGATGCAACGAAGGTCACATGGGTCATGTCCGGTCCCAACAATTTCATGAGTAAAGTAATGAGTGTCTTCTTCAGCATGGATGCGATGGTCGGGAAGGATTTCGAAAAAGGATTGCAGAATTTGAATCGCGTTGCGTCGCACTGACCGCGGATGCACTTGATTCGGGATGACCGAATTTTTAATAACAAGCATAATTATCAAAGGATATCATCAATGACTGACACCATCTCAACAAAGAAACTCTGGACAGCCCGCGCAATGTGGGCGGTCGCAGTCCTCTTCATGCTTTTTGATACAGGGATAAAGCTGATGAGAGAGACGCATGCGGTACAGGGAACGGTGCAGCTCGGTTATCCCGACAGCACGATTCAGCTGATCGGTATCATCGAAGCGGTCTGTCTTATTCTCTATCTTATTCCGCGTACATCCGTCCTTGGCATGGTGCTGTTGACTGGATATTTCGGCGGTGCGGTCGCAACCCATGTCCGCCTCGAGAATCCGCTCTTCTCACACGTCCTATTCTCCGTGTATATCGGTTTGTTGATGTGGGGAAGCCTCTATATTCGTGAGCCAAGGCTGCAGGCGCTTCTGCCGTTCCGCAAAAGCTGAAGTTCGTTTATAAAATTATCACTTAAGGAGAATCATGTCTTTTCAGGCGTATCTCGATAATATCCGGACCAAGACCGGCAAAACGCCGGCTGATTTCAAAAAGATCGCAGCGAAAAAAGGCCTCCTTTCAGCAGGAACGAAGGCCGGAGAGATCGTCGCTTGGCTGAAGAAGGATTTTGAACTCGGTCATGGACACGCAATGGCGATCTTTATGGTTCTGAATCCGTACATAAAAACAGAGAAGAAAAAATAATGTAGTTCGTTCGTGAGAGAGGGAATGTGAAATGGCGACACTCAACGCATATCTAAACTTCAACGGGAACACGGAAGAAGCGTTCAATTTTTACCGTTCTGTCTTCGGTGGTCAATTCATAACACTGCAGCGCTTCCGGGAAACCCCCGCGGCGGCGCATACACCCGTTGATGATCTGGACAAGATCATGCATGTAGCTCTTGCGGTGGGGGGCGGGGTATTGATGGGAACTGATTCGCTCGAATCGATAGGACAAAAACTGGTGCAGGGGAATAATTTCTATCTATCGCTTACGCCCGAATCCGAACATGAAGCGGCGGCATTATACGATGCGCTTTCCGCGGGCGGCAAGATCGAACAGCCGCTAGAGAAGATGTTTTGGGGAGCTTTATTCGGTTCGTTCAGGGATAAGTTCGGTGTGCAATGGATGGTGAATTACGAATTGGCCAAATCAAAATAAAAGCCGACAACAAAGTCACGCAGAAGAAATGTAGGACCGCTTGCCAAGCGGTCCAGTTAAGATAGAACACGGATTTGACGGATCAGACGGATATACGCGGATGAATTCATAAAAAAATTCCAACCGGTAAGATCCGAAGAACACGAAGAAGAAATGCCGTGGCGCCTTCGTGGGTATAGGACCAATTATTTTACCAACGAAGACCATAACATCGGCCGGGCATGAGTCCGGCCGTTCATTTTTGATATTTAACAAATAGAAACTACATTGATGCCGAACAGTTGATAAACGATCACCCGCGGAAAAAAAATATGGAACTAGGAATCTATTCATTCGTTGAAATTCCCATCGATGCAGACGGTAAACCACTCATGTCCGGCGAAGGACGGATACGGAATCTGATGGAAGAGATCGAACTGGCCGATCAATTGGGACTCGATTTCTTCGGGCTCGGTGAACATCATCGTCCCGAATACATTGTCTCATCTCCCGCGGTCGTGTTGGCAGCAGCAGCGGTGAAGACGAAGCGGATAAAATTAAGCAGCGCTGTCACCGTCATCAGCAGTGACGATCCTGTGCGTGTGTATCAGGATTTTGCCACCGTCGACCTTCTCTCCAACGGAAGAGCGGAGATCATGGCGGGACGCGGTTCATTTATTGAATCGTTCCCGCTGTTCGGATATGATCTTGAAGAGTATGATGATCTGTTCCAGGAGAAACTGCAATTGCTGATGAAACTGCAGGAATCAGAGAAAATCACCTGGAGCGGCAGACACCGTGCGGAGTTGAAGAATCTCGGGGTCTATCCGCGCTCGGCGCAGAAGAAGATACCCATCTGGATAGCAGTGGGAGGAACTCCGCAATCTGCAGTCCGCGCAGCAGTTCTCGGTCTGCCGATGGCGCTCGCCATCATCGGCGGCGAACCGGACCGGTTCACACCGTTCGTGAATTTGTACCGCAGTACAGGAAAAAATATCAAACGGGATCCGTCATCGATGCCGGTGAGCATCAATTCCCACGGATATATTGCGGAGGATGCGCAGCAGGCGAGGGATGAGTATTATCCGCCGTATGCGGAAGTGATGGGAAGAATAGGGAAAGAGCGGAACTGGCCGCCGCCGTCCCGCGCACGGTTTGACGCGGAATGTGACCCGCACGGTGCATTGTTCGTCGGGAGTCCCCAGCAAATTATCGATAAGATCATGTACGAATACGAACTGTTCCGTCATCAGCGCTTCGGCATTCAGTTCAGTGTTGGCACATTGCCTCACGCAAAAATGCTGAAAACGATCGAATTGTTTGCAACGAAGGTAGCACCGGTGATACGGAAAGAGCTGTTGTAGTAATAGAACACGGATCCGATTTGTAGGTCCGAGCGATGCTCTGACCGAATAGGTGTGTAAAACAGAAGGTGCCACACACTTTAGAAGTGCGTGGCACCTTCTGCCGTTTGAATTCTTTTCTTTAAGATAAAAATTCACTTC
>CAIVNT010000513.1 GCA_903907305.1 uncultured Ignavibacteriota bacterium | reverse complement strand
CCCGATAAAATTGCCGGGCATAATGACTTTCGATACTGTGATGTTATCTTAAATCGCTCTTCGCAGGCGGGCAACGGGTATCATCATCGATTCTCTGTACTTTGCGACGGTGCGCCGGGCGATGTTGAATCCCTTTTCTTTCAGGATCGCAGCAATGTCTTCGTCACTCAACGGTTTCGATTTATCTTCAGCGGCAAGTATCTCTCTGATGCGCGCCTTCACTTCTTTGTTGGAAACATCTTCGCCGCTCTGTGTGCTGATCCCTTCGCTGAAGAAATAACGGAGTTCGAATACACCAAAATCTGTCTGCACATATTTCCCGTTGACTACGCGACTGATCGTTGAAATGTCCATCCGGATCACTTCTGCTATATCTTTATATATAAGCGGTTTCAATCCTTCGCCGGTCTCAAAGAAATCCTTCTGCCTATTCACGATCTCGTGCATCACTTTCAGCATGGTTTCGCGGCGCTGGTAGATGGAGGCAATGAACCATTTTGCGGCATCGAATTTTGAGCGGAGGAACTGTTTTGTGTCTGCGCCGACATCCTTGTTCCGCTTGGACATCAGTTCTTTGTAATTGCGGTTGATCCGGAGAGGCGGAACGTTCTTATCATTCAGCTGGATGATGAATGTTTCCTCATCCTTTGTGACGATGAAATCCGGTGTAAGATAATTCTGTTGTGCATCGATGGTTCCTTCACCCGGTTTCGGATTCAGGTGGGAGATGATCTCAAGGATCTTCTTCACTTCGTCGATGGTGATATTCAGGACTTCAGCGATCTTCTCGTAATGTTTCTTGGTGAATTCATCAAAATGATCGCGCAATAAGCACTGCGCCAGCACCAATAGTCGATGGTTACCCTTTGAGAATTCCAGCTGTATCATCAAGCATTCCTGAAGCGAGCGGGAGGCGATGCCGACTGGCTCAAGGCGTTGAATGATGCCGAGGACCTCTTCCACCTGCGCAATTGTCAGATGGAGTTTGTTGCTGAGATTGATATCATTAACGATGGATTCCAGATCGCGGCGCAGATATCCGTCCTCATCAATATTCCCAATGATCTCTTCGGCGACCTGCATTCCCATATCGGTGACATCGGCAAGATGAAGCTGGTCGATCAGTTTTTCTGCGAGCGGAGTTGTGGCAGCGATCGGTATCTCATCTTTTTCATCATCATCGTTCTGCTGCTGCATTTCGCGTTTCGGGGCGAACGATTCTTCATCACTCAGATAATCTTCAAAGGAGAATTCTTCTTTTTTCTTCTCTTCCGCAGCCTGCACAACTTCTTCTTCAACAGTGGGTGTGTCTTCCGCAGATTGTTCTACTTCAGTTTCTCCGTCATTTCCCTCTTCCAGCAAAGGATTCAATTCCAGTTCCGTCTTGATCATCTGTTCGAGAGCAAGCGTCGGCAATTGAAGCAGTTTCAGATATTGGATCTGCTGTGGCGTGAGTTTCTGAAGAAGTTTTTGCTGTTGTGATAAGTGGAGCATTATGGTCGATTCTTGTTTATCGTTTCATTCAGTTCTTTTGTCCAGGATGCTCCGAATGCCCGTTCCAGCGGAGCGGCGACGAAGTTGTGAAGCTCGATATTTTCCCGTATCCCTTTGTTCAGCGCGGGAACACACTCGCTGAAATATTCGTAATGGATCTCTTTCCCGTCTATACGGATCCTGATCGGAAAAAGATGACAGGAGAGAGGTTTTTGCCAGTTCAATTTCTTTTCGTAGAATGCTTTTTCGATTGCACACTTTGCTATGGTGCCGTCATAATACACGAACACACAAGCTCTACCGTCCACACATTGCGTTGCATAATCGCCTGAGTTCCCGTCTATCAGCCCATTCCGTTCTATCACTGCAATGTGTTCTGCCGGAAGGAATTCTTTCACCACCGGATAGGCTCGTTCGATCTCCTGAACTTCATCATCGGAAAGCGGTGCACCTCTTCCTCCCGGGAATGTGCAGCATGCTCCTTTACACGAATCAAGGTCACATGCAAATTTCGTTCCAGACACGGAAGGGTCTACTGCTATTTCACCGATGATGAACATTTTCTATGGATAAGATAGTGATTTTTTGAAGAAGTGAAAAGGTTTTCGGGATGTTTTTAGGGTCCGGATTAATGACGAAAGAACATTTTTCCGGCCATTTGACGGACGATTCCTTTGAATTCGAGGCTCAACAGATTCACGAGTGCATCCGAAGGGGAGAGTTTTGTGGATTCCGAGATTGCGTCGATATGGACCGGTTCAGCGGATAATTGGTCAAAGATCTTCTGTTCGAACGCATTCAACTGAATTGCATCAGGTTTTGTTGTTCTTTCTTTCAGGATGGGCTTCAGGGAAACCAGCATTTCATCAATGATATCATCCACGGACTGGACAAGTTTTGCCTGTCCTTTTTTGATCAACTTGTTTGTTCCGAAACTCTTTCGTTCGGAGATGCTGCCGGGGATGCAGAATAATTCCCTATTCTGATCGATGGCGGTGGTTGCAGTGATCATTGCTCCGCCGTTTTCGTCCGATTCTATAATAAGAGTTCCAAGGGACATTCCGCTGATAAT
>CAIVNT010000512.1 GCA_903907305.1 uncultured Ignavibacteriota bacterium | reverse complement strand
GCTTTGGATAAATTCCTTGCGGGAAAAGGATATGCCGATACAACCTCTTCCGGCGATACAACAAAAAAAGCTGCTGAAGTGAAGAACTCTTTAACGGCGTTGACCAGCAAGAGCGATACCGCTGCGAATGCAGTTGCCGATGCACAGAAGAGTCCCGAACAGCAGGCAAAAGAACATCCGTTCCTCATACTTGCCCGTCCTAATCAGCAGGGTAACGGTGAAGCGTATGTTTCAGAAAATGATAAAGAAAAAGTAGTACGAATCCTTGCCCGTCCCGAAGTTCAGCGACTGATTCCGGCGGATATGGCATTCTCCTTCTCCTCCAAACATATCTTCATCAATGGAGGTGTAAAATACTACAGTCTCTTTGGTCTGAAGAAGACGCCGGAACTGACCGGAAGCGTGATCGTGAATGCTCAGGCAACGATCGATCCGAACTTTAATCAGGCGATCGTCACAATGGAAATGAATGGCGAAGGTTCACGCGAATGGGCACGCATCACCGGTGCAAACGTGAATAAACGTATGGCGATCGTGCTGGACGATGCTGTATTTTCTGCGCCGAATATCCGCGGTAAGATCACTGGCGGCCGTTCACAGATCGAAGGGATGGAGAATCTCGAAGAGGCACGTCTGTTGGAGATCATCCTGAAGGCCGGTGCACTTCCAGCTCCTGTTGAGATCATGGAACAGCGCAGCGTCGGACCGTCACTCGGCGAAGACTCGATCTCTGCCGGTGTCAGTTCTTTCACCTATGCTCTGATCATCACTGTTCTCTTCATGCTGGTCTATTACCGAACAGGCGGCGCAGTGGCAAATATCGCTCTGTTTGTGAACGTGCTCTTCATCTTCGCGATCCTTGCGGCATTCGGCGGAACAATGACGCTTCCCGGTATCGCCGGTATCGTGTTAACCATCGGTATGGCGGTGGATGCGAACGTGCTTATTTATGAACGTATCCGCGAAGAATTACTGACACATAAGGGACTCCGTGCGGCGATCGATGCCGGTTACGGAAAAGCATTCAGTGCTATTCTTGATTCGAACGTCACAACATTTTTCTCCGGTTTGGTCTTGTATCAATTCGGAACAGGCCCGATCCAGGGATTTGCTCTGACGCTGATGATGGGTGTAACGGCAAACCTTTTCACTGCCATTGTCATTACCCGTGTGGTATTTGATATCATGGTGGAGCGCGGTTCAACGGACATCAATTTCGGTTAAGAGAACACTGCAATCAACAGAATTGACGATTTGATATTTACTGATTTAGGAGAATAATTGTAATGCATCTTTTCAAAAAAACGAACATCGATTTTATGGGGAAGAGAAACATCGCATACGCGGTGTCTATCTTCACCCTTGTTGTCGGTCTCGCCGGAATCTTCGGCAAAGGCATGACTTTCGGCATTGATTTCCTCGGCGGTACGGAATTACTGCTCCGGTTCGAGAATCCACCGGCAGTGTCTGATATCCGCACGGCCATGGACAAGATCGGTTTCAAAGGGACTGAAATTAAATCCTTTGGAAAACCGACCGATATTCTCATTTTCACGGCACAGCAAGGTGAAGGCGGGAAAGTTGCGGAACAGATCCGTTCCGAACTCCAGAAGGAATTTCCTGCAAGCAAATTCACCGTACTTCGTGAAGATAAGATCGGACCGAAGATCGGTGAAGAACTCCGCCGGAATGCTGTATACGCTGTCGGCGCGACAATGCTGCTCATCATGATCTACGTCGGCTTCCGGTTCCATTTCATTTATGGTGTTGCCGGTGTTATCGCTATCTTCCATGACGTGATCGCGACTCTTGGTATCATTGTTCTGTTGAACGGCGTCAACTCGCACTTAAGTCTTGAGATCAATCAAACTATTATGGCTGCATTCCTGACGCTGATCGGTTTCTCGATCAACGATACGGTGATCGTGTTCGATCGTATCCGTGAGAATCTGAAGATCCATAAGACGGAATCTCTGTTCAATATCATGAACCGTTCAGTGAATGAGACATTGAGCAGAACGGTAATCACCAGCGGAACAGTTATTTTAGTATTGATCGTATTGATCATTTTCGGCGGCGAAGTGAACCGCGGATTCGCATTCACTTTCTTCATCGGAACGATCCTCGGCACATATTCATCCATCTACGTTGCAAGCGCGATCGTTTTGGATATGTCGCTCCGTCAAGCGAAGAAAAAATAATCATCCACCACTTTCAATCCGCAGGATTCGTATGAAGTTCTCAACGAAAGAATTGAACGACATCACCGTTGTAAAGATGGAAGGCAGTATGCTCGGCGGTCCCGAAGCTTCCGAACTGAACAGCGCGCTCCATAAGTTGCTCGATGCGAAGAAGAAACAGATCGTTGTGGATCTCGGCGGTGTCTCCCTGATGAATAGTTCAGGATTGGGAATGCTGATCGGTGCTGTTACGACCATGCGCAATGCCGGCGGTAATCTGAAGATCGCTTCTGCCACAGAAAAAGTAGCTCAGGTATTTAAGATGACAAAGGTCAGCAATGTGATCGAACTTCATGAATCTGTGAAGAGCGCTGTGGAGAGTTTCAAATAACGTGTGTATGTCCTAAAAATAAAAATGGCGGCTGATGGCCGCCATTTTTATGTACTTTTTAGAATACCGCCACTGTTTCGATCCGGTCACCGATCATGATCTGATCGACCACCCTTGCATCAGGAGTGTACCCGAACACGGTGTATCGGTAATCCAAATGCGGGGTGGGACAATGCGTGATGAACCATTGCGAACCTTCCGTATCCTTTCCAGCGCTCGCCATTCCCACTGCCCCACTTTTGAATCGTGCGTTCGGATGCACTTCCGTCCGAATTGCATAATTTGGTCCGCCGCTTCCGTTTCCCAACGGATCCCCTCCCTGAATGACAAAGTTGCTCACAACACGATGGAACAAAAGCCCGTCGTAGAATTTCTTTTCTGCAAGCATGATAAAGTTCAGGACAGTGAATGGAGCAGCTTCTTTCTCGAAAATGATTTTGATCTTTCCTTTCGATGTGGTGATCTCTGCGCCTTTATATCTGTCCAGCAGTGCTAAATTCTGAAAAGAATAAAAAGGTTTGTATGTATCAGGATTGCTGACAAAACGGACAGGTGGATCTTCCCCGGTGATTGCCGTATAAGCTTTTTCTGCCGCAGTTCTAATCACTTTATCCTGTGCAGCAAGTCCCGACTCGATTGAAGGCAGTGTCGTAGAATCTCCAATCTCACTGAATACTTTCAACAGTTCAACCATCGGCTCAAGATCTGTTTCAGTTTTCATTCTATCGAATGCCGTGACCAGCGCCGAGAGGTATATCTTCCGAATCTCGGCGGAGAATGATGTATCTTGAAATGCGACCGCTGAAGAATAGGATATCCCCGCATCGTTCTTTGCGAACAATAATGTTGCTGTCTTCAGGAAATCCTTCTTGATCATATCACTCGCTCCGGCGGCGATCGATTGATACGATTCGATACACGCGATCGTTACAAGCGATGATCCTGAATTTTGGACCGCTTCTTTGATCAAGGGAATTGCTTTCTCGGAACGTGTTGCACCATATGCTTTCACCCGCTGTGCAGAGACGAACTTACTGTCATTTTTCCATGTGCCGATCAGCAGCAGTGCCCGCTCTCCCATCCGTTTAGCAAACAGGATTCGAATCTCTTCTTTCACAGAAACAGGACCTGACCTCAGTAGTTCAAATAATTGCGTACTATCCGTCAGCACCTCATCGCTTTGTGTCATTTGATCATAGGATGATACGGCAGTCAATGCTGCGTGCTCATTTTTATCAGAGATCGCTTTCAGCACGATATCTCGGGCGGACATCTTGCTTCGAAGCGCACGGAGTGCATTTACTCGGACTCTCCAATCCTTATCCGCAGAAGCAGAAGTGGATAACGCACTGATTGTTCCTTCATCATTCAATGCCGATAATACTGTCGCTGTCCACATTCTTACAATAGAAGATGTGTTTCCCATCTGTTCAATCAGACGTTCACGATTATTTTTTATGACGGTTGAGTCATTGATCCTCATCAGTGCATACGTTGCATTGATGACGGTGGTATTATCCCTCAACAGCGATGCTGCATATTTTGTTGCAGAGATGTCGCGGACCTTGCGGTTTGCAAATCGTGCGACAGACATTGCGAGCCACGACCGCCATTCTTCCGGATAATCTTCGGCCTGGGTGATCATTTTTTTCAGGTCTTCCTGATTTCCGCACGATCCTATCGCATTGAGTATCTCCTGCACACACTTCTCTTCACGCTCAACGGATAGCCGGCGGAATAACAGCATCGCACATCTCGGCTTATTGATCATTCCCAAAGCAAATGCTGCCATCGAACGGACTTTCGGAGAATCATCCGACAGCAATGGTGCAACGGCATCAACTGCAGCCGTATCCTGGATATTGGCAATCGCTAGTAATGCCAGTTCCCGCTTTCGTGCACTGTCAGACTTCAAGAAAGAAAATAATTCCTCCGATTGTTCTGTCCGTTTGTCCTGAAGGAGTCTGACATGTTGATCATCGGCTGATTGGGAGAAAAGAACCATTGGCAGCAAAACGGCAAAAAAAAGATTTTTCATGAGTATTCGGATTGAGTATTACTGACGAACTATTGTTGAATGTTTAGATGAAACAATGCAACAGCATTCCGCGTTGTTTTTTCCGCCACCTCCTGAAGAGAGATGTTCAGTGTATCGGCGATCTTTTGAGCGATCAGAGGAATATAGGACGGTTCGTTCCTTTTTCCTCTGAACGGAACCGGTGTGAGATAAGGTGAATCGGTTTCCACCATTACGTTGTCGAGACCAATCTCGCGAACGACCTCGTGCATCGTCCCTTTCTTGAACGTGATCGGCCCGGGAAACGAAACAAGGAACCCATGTTGGAATAAAAGTCTCGCCTGTACTGTTTCTCCGGTAAAGCAATGGAATACTCCGCGTTTGGATCCTTTTTTCCAGTCCGGATTCTTCACCGCATGCTCTGTTACAAGATCGATTGCATCCTGTACCGAATCCCGTGTGTGAACGATGATCGGAAGGTCACGTTTGACGGCAAGTCCAATCTGACGAGAGAATATCTCTTTCTGATAGTCACGCGGAGATGTATCGTAGAAATAATCGATCCCAATCTCACCGATCGCTACCACTTTAGGATGATGCGAAAGTTCTTCGATCTCTTGCAGGCGCTCTTCACTGAATTCTTTCAAATCCAGCGGATGGAAACCAACCGATGCATACATTCCGGGATACCGTTCGGCAAGCCGGACAGCTTCAACAGCGGTCTGATGATTCGTAGCAGGGATGATAAAATATTGCACCCCTGCATCATTTGCTCTGGCGATCACCGCTTCGAGATCATTTTTGTAATCTTCATAGAACAAATGACAATGTGAATCAATAAACATCTTTATACCAATGATAGCGTCCGGAGGTCTTTTTCCAGAATGAGAATAATGATGATCCGCTGAAGACCTGAATACGGCGGATCTTTAATACATCGGACCAGAAATTCCTTCGCCCCTCATCAATGGACACGGCAAAGTGATATCCTGACGTCCGTACGATCTCTTTGATCTTTTCGTTCACGTAACCGTTTGGATAAGCGAATGTGAGGATCGGCGTTCCCAGTTCTTTCTCAATGACGTATTTTGAGTCGGCAATCTCTTTCGTCCACTGTTCTTCTTCAAGAATACTCATCTTCGGCCTGGAATGTGAAGCGGAGCCGATCTCGAATCCATCCTTGACAAGTTGTCGTGCCTGCCCAAACGTGAGTGCAGGCATTCCATAATCCATGGATTGATTTGTCTGCAGAAAGAAACAAGCAGTGAGACCGTATTTTTTCAACAGTGCTGCGGCAACATCAGCATTATCACTCAATGATTCGAATGTAAGAATGATCGGCCTTTCCGGCAATGACTTTTTGAGGGAAAGGATATCTGCCACATCGTTGAAATTCAACGCAGTAAATTTTCGTTCCTTCAGGAAGTGTAACTGTTTTTCAAATTCTTCAACAGACAGTATCCGCTCACTCCCTGCATTCTTCAACACGACCTGATATGACAGGACTGGTATCTCACTGATCCCTTTTTTCTTCGCGATCGCTTCAACGTATACACCGTTGATCTGAGAGGTTACGGCCGTGATCTCAAAATTCTCTTCGATGAATTTTCTTCCCCATGCACCATCGATGGATTCGGGATGCTCCAGTCCTTTTAATATTGAAAGGACGGATTTTTCCACATCGATCGGACGGCGGGCATCAAGATCACCGAAGTTCGTGATGACGGCTTCCCGTTCGGTCTCAGTCGAAAGAATGCCGACATAATTCGATTCCCCTATCGCAACAACCGGCGTACCGCATGCGAGTGCTTCCATCGCAACTCGACCGGATCCGATTATAAGATCAGAATCCCGATACACCCGTTCAACATCATTGCTGAATCCTTTTGCAATAATGAATTCTTTCCCCATTTTTCTATTCGTGGAATTGATCGCCGGAATGATCTTACTCTTTTCGTTCATTCCTCCGATGATATGGAACTCAACATCCGGATATTGTTCCAGCACCCTCGGAAATATCTGCTCCACAATAATGAGAAGCGTATCCCCTTTGAAACCGGACAATCTGCCGACGAATGAGACGATCTTTTTTTCCCGGCGCGGAGGCGAATGCTTTTCGAACTTCCATTTCGACATTTCGATGCCGTTATGGACAAGCGAAAGTGTGCCTAATTCATATTTTAGATCGTGGTTCAGATGATCATAGATGGATTTGC
>CAIVNT010000511.1 GCA_903907305.1 uncultured Ignavibacteriota bacterium | reverse complement strand
TGCGCTTTTTTATTTACACAACATTTGAAGTTAACTCTCTATGATGAACTTGTTCAGTAAAGTATTGCTGTTTGTTTCTGTTGCAACAGTGTGTGTTCATTCTCAACACGGTCAGAATAGCGATGTAGCCCATTCTGTTTTTGGACCTCCGCAAACGCCGTTTTGGGAGTTTCAGTTGTCGCGAATGAACCAGGGGGTTGAGAACGCAACCTCATTTAATTTTTATAAAAAAGATCAAAGGAATAAGACCCTCTTCTTCAAAGTATCCGATAACGATCTTAATAATCGCAGCGAATTTCGAGTTCGGGAAGTATCCGGCGGCGCCGTTCTTTTTCCCATTAACGACGATGACCGCTATCAACTGGACCTTGGGGGAACATACGATGTCATTCACGATACTACATTAGGTGAGAAAGCACTCTATTCCCGTATTACGTACCGTCCGACACGCAATTTCTGGTTCCGCTTTGGATCAGAATATTTTGACGGATTTACAACAGGTCATCCTTCTCCTTATAGAAGTACGTTTCTCAATTCAAACTATTTCGCGGGAAAAGTCACCGTAGAAATGTTCTCGCTTTTAGCACTTGTTGGGAGAGGAAAAATAGACAACCAGATGCATACGCGGTATGGAGCTGCGGGTATTTTCAACGGTCCATATAATCTGATGCTTCTGGCCGGGTATATTCAGAGTGATGATGCCAAAGAAAATGTACGCACCTTAGCGATAGGCCGCGGGGCACCGTACCAACCGGATGGTCTGCCAAGCGGAATATTTATTTGGAAGCACAAGCAGAATTATGATTTCCAGCTCGGAGGAATATTCTGGGGAAAGAAAAATCTTGTCGTCCAACCCGCGATCATTGGTATGAGTCAAGGGATGTTTATCAGCAGCACCGCATTACGCGAGAACAGTAAATTGCGGCAGGGTCAATTCATGAGTATTACGGACGATTATCGAAATTCAGATATAACACTGTTCTACGTGTATCTTAATCAGGGTATCACCATAATGCCCAACACAATCAACCATGTCGGTATCAGAGCGGTGCAGCTGTATAAAATATTCGATGAAATAGATATCACGTACGCATCGAAACCCGTCGTTGGATTGTTCTATAATGAAGAAACATCGCCCGTGTTTATTTCAACGCGGCATATATTTGTTGACGAAGTTTCTAAGTATTTCTCCTGCCAAATAGGACTTACTTTTGCAGAAAAAGTAATCCTGAATGTGATTCACGCCCCGCAAAAGGATGAATGGACAACTGCATTGTCTTTCGTGTATTGAAGAGAATGTAAAACGGTCAAGCATTTAATTATCCCCTTGAGATATTCCCGGCCATTAATGTCAGGAGTAACGCAAGGGGATTGTGCTAAATTCAATTAAATGTTTCACAGTACATTATCTATAGCATTCGCCAAAAAAATGACATGTGTAAAAGCCGGAATTACATTCGATGTCCGAGCCGATGCCGATATTTGATTAAGACTTCATTTCGTTTTATTATGAAACGGAGTTCCAGTAAACAGACGATCCCAAGTAAAGCTTGGGATCGAAAGATGAGAACATGATTTTAGCGGGGCAATCGGCAATACAGCTCTACAGCTTTTCTGTTACTGTCCGTTATCATTTCCTCCGGGTTCATCCCGTCCTTCATTTTCATCGATCTGATAATTATTGATGTTAAAACGGAGGTTGAGCATGATCACCGGAGATTCACGCCGTGAGTAGCGATAATTGTAAAAATCGAACGATTCGCTCACCACTTCGTTGGTGGATGCCGAGAAAATGTCCCGTAACTGAAGTGTTGCCGTCAGTAAGCGGTCGAACAAACTCTGCTTCACCGCAATATTGGTAGAGACATATCCTTCCCGTCTTCCCTGGGTGCTAATTGTCGGACTGTTATACATTGCGTTCAGTTGAATGGTTGTTTCCGATCCTAATTTCAGTGTGTTGTTCCACCGCACATTCCAATTGAAACTGCTTCGATTGAGATCGCTTCCGTTCAGTTTCCCTACGATCGTGTAGTTATAGAGATTCCCCATCAGGTTCACGTTCCATTTCTCCACAGGATCAAAATTGGTGAATGCTTCCGCTCCGAGCGCGTAATCTTTCCCGATATTCTTTGGTGTCTGCAGAGTAACACTCTCAGAGTAGAACGAACGTATTCTGTCGATCTTATTGTTTGTTATGCGGTAATACGAATCAAGCGAAAGGAGAGTGCTCCCGATGATCTTCTGATATCCAAGTTCATACGAATCGATATTCTCGGGCAGGATCGAAGGATTACCGATCCGGACATTGTACGCATCGATCCAGGTAAGGAACGGTTCGAATTCCCATCCATGCGGCCTGTTGATCCTTTTGGTAAACGATGTCATCACCTGATTTCCCGAACCCAGATCCAGAGAAAAATGCGCCGTGGGGAAGATATCCCACTGAGCCAAGGAGAAGTTCTGACCTGATGAATTGATCTTCACTTCTCTTCCCGTATACTCCTCCCGCACGCCGACCTTATACCCGAATTCACTGATGGTGCCGGAATAGATTGAATACAGTGCATATTGATTCGTGTAGTATTTTATATCGTTGGAGAAAAGAGGATTCCGTTCGAACAGGGCGGATACAGGATTGTATATATCCAAACTCGTTATCTCATTGGACATCTGAAGTTCTCCCTGATAACCGGCTTCCAATGCTGAACCTTCTCCGAAAGGGAATTTGTAATCGATCTTCGATGTCAATTCATCCCCCGGACCTGATTCCGATGCTTTCTTTCCGTCTGTAATAAGGAGACCTGAAATGAGATTGTTTGTGGTCTCATCGGTGCCGTCCTCCGCTTCATAGTCCATTTCTATCGACAGTTCGTGCCCCTCCTTGCTGAAGGGTTGATTATATGATGCCGTCAGATGATACTCGCCTCCGTTGCGTTTGCCGTCGTCCTTACTGGTGGAATACTTCTTCGCGGAATTAAGGGAGGTCCATTCGGAATAATTGGAGAGGGCATTCTCAAAAGATTTCCTGTCACTGTATTTTCCGCCGATCGTAAGGATCCGTTCATTCCCAAAATCAACTCCGACCGATCCGCGGAGACCAAAATATTCTCGCTGCCGAAATGAACTCCCCTCCGAATTGTAATACGAAACGAGATTTCCATCGTTGGTCCAGTTGCGTCCGTTTTCGGTGGAGGTCATTGTTCGTTTATCATAGTTCAGACCGAAATTCACCTGAGTGTTGTTACTTCTATAATCGGTCAGCAGTTCGGCGCCGTACTTCTCTTTCGCTCCAGCGTTGATACCGGCGATGCCGCTCACTCCGTTCATTGTATTCTTTTTCTGTATGATATTGATGATGCCAGCCGTACCTTCGGGATCATATTTTGCGGAAGGATTGGTGATGATCTCGATGTTCTCGATGGCGGTCGCGGGGATCTGCTGCAACGCTGTGTTCCCGTCCAGAATGGTGGGACGTCCGTCGATCAGTACCGTGAAATTTCCGCTTCCCCGCAGGCTGACATTGCCGTCGATATCCACTGTTACGGACGGGACATTCTCGAGCACGTCGACCGCGGTTCCCGATGTAGCGGTAATGTTTCCGCTGACATTAATGACCTTTTTGTCGATCTGATATGAGATCGGTGCTTTGTCCGCTTTGATCACCACATCCTGCATCTCAATATCCTTATTGCTCAGCATGATCCTTCCCAGATCTATGGCGGATATGCTTCCGACCACGACCTTCTTAGACTTAAACGTTTCAAAACCGATGAAGCTGATCTTCACAACATATGCTCCATCCGGTAAGCCGTCAATTCTGAACTTGCCGGAGGCATCACTGACAACTCCCGTCAACAGTTTATTATCCTGCTCGGTATGGATCATCACCGTTGCGAATTCGATTGGTTTTGATGTCCTTTGATCGACGACCGATCCGATAATGACTCCGCCTTTTTTCCCACGATCATCATTTGCGGCGGCGTGTGCAGTGAGTAAAAGGATTGTAAAAAAAATGGTGAGGAGAATGCGTTTTTTAATTGCCGTTGTGATCAATGATTGCATGGAGAAAAATATTTGATAAGTGAAAGGATAAGCTTATGAGTGAGATATGAAAAACTCATTCGTACGATGTTATCTAGTGCCACTTCAGTTAAGTTAGCTTGTGTTTTTCGGTCATGCTTCGGCGCGA
>CAIVNT010000510.1 GCA_903907305.1 uncultured Ignavibacteriota bacterium | reverse complement strand
GTCGAGTCTTCGACCAAAATCATGCGGCCAACGGCCCCGTTGGGGGAATGACAGCTAATGAACTGGATACTCGCCAGATCCTTCGCTCCCGCCAAAAAGACGGCAGGCGAGTCGCTCAGGACGCGGTAATGACAATTCCTAATACGCTCGGAAAGAATATTCTGTCGACGAATACCGTCATCCAACATCCAGCATCCAGCATCTCAAATGTTCTCACGGAAAAACTCCACCGCTTTGCCGTTCTGTTCCCTGTGTATAAAGAGGACAGGATCATACTCGAATCTGTCCGTGCATTCTTCACACAGGATTATCCGAAGGATAAATACGATGTGTTCGTCCTTGCAGATTCTCTGAGTGAAGTCACACTCCGCGAACTGCATTTTCTCGGTGCAGAAATGATCCTTGTCAGCGGAGAGAACAGAACGAAAGCCAAAGCACTGAATCTTGCCATGAACAGATTGGACAGTGATCGGTACGATCTCTGCGCTGTGTTCGACGCGGACAATATCGTTGAACAGGGATTCCTCTCATCCGTAAACGAAGAATTCAATCACGGTATCATGGCCCTGCAGTGCCACCGCGTTGCGAAGAATCTCGACACGCCCATTGCGTATCTGGATGCACTCAGCGAAGAGATCGCGAACAGTATGCTCCGCAAAGGTCACCGTGCGCTTGGATTCTCGTCGGGACTGATCGGTTCCGGAATGGTATTCGAATTCCTGCTTTTCAAATATGTGATGTCCTCCATCCACGCTACGAACGGATTTGACAAGGATCTGGAATTTGCGCTGTTCAAGAACCGTATCGAGATCGAATATGCGGACCATATCCTTGTCTATGACGAGAAGGTCCAGTCCGCCGAAGTGCTGCAGTATCAGCGTACGCGGTGGTTCGCCGCACAATGGAAGAATATCCGGAAAGGGTTCCGGAGTCTGCGCGAACATTATACGACGGACGGATTCAACAAATGGCTTCAGATGATCATGCTGCCGCGCATCTTTCTGCTGACGGCAACAAGCGTGCTGACCCTCGGCGCACTCCTCTTTGCCGACGGAACGACCGCACTGCGCTGGATGCATCTTGAAGTGCTGCTCATCGCGGCATTCTTCATTGCGATCCCGAATTCCCTGTACCGAAAAGAACTGCTCAATGCGATCCTCTCCTTCCCGAAAGCGGTAAAAGCTCTGTTCGCCGCGTTATTGAATATCCGTGCCGCAAATAAAGGGTTCCTCCATACGCCGCATTCGGCGTCATCCGTCACTGTCATCGCAGGAAATTGAAATGAGAATCGGCATTGAAGCACAGCGTCTGCTGCGGAAGAATAAATACGGAATCGATATCGTCGCACTGAACCTGCTTCGGAACATCACCGCTGCGGATCCGAAGAACCAATACGTCCTGTTCACAAGGAACGGCGATGATGCATCGTGTCTTTCCACGCTGAAAAATATCCGTGTCGTGATCCTTCCTGCGCTGACCTACGCCGACTGGGAGCAGATCCAATTACCGATCGCTGTGAAACGGGAAAAGATCGACATTCTGCATTGCACAAGTTCCACTGCTCCGCTCTTTGTATCCGTGCCGGTCGTTCTGACCGTTCATGATGTGATCTGTTTTGAGCGCCCGCTCTTCGGAGAACGAGGACAGTCATTCTATCAAAGACTCGGTAATGCATACCGCACGTTGATCTCACGCATTGCTATGAAGAAAGCATCGAAGATCATCACCGTCTCGAATACAGAAAAAGATCGGATCGCTTCACGCTTTCCTTCATTCATCAACAAGCTCTCGGTCATTCATAACGGCGTGGACAAGGAATTCTTCCGCACTTCAACGGAGCGGAGCGTTCTCGATGTCCGCAAACGATACTCTCTGCCTAAAAGTTATTTTCTCCACTTCGGAAGCAGCGATCCGAAAAAGAATACGATCTTAGCACTCCGTTCCTTCATCGAATATGCATCAGGTGCGGAGAAGATCTTTCCCATGGTTGTTACGGGAATTTCCCGATCATCCGTCGCGGCGCTCCTCAGAAAGAATTCTTCGGAACATCTTTCCTGCTACATTCACACATCAGAATATATCGCGCATGAACATCTTCCGGCGGTATACGCTTCAGCACTTGCGCTGCTTTTCCCGTCGAACCGGGAGAGTTTCGGACTTCCCATGGTCGAAGCGATGGCAGCAGGTGTACCTGTGATCGTACTAAAGAACAGGTACGCAACCGAGATTGCCGGAGATGCCGCTTTATTCCTCCGGTCAGAACATTCCGCAGAGCTCGTTTCAGCAATGGACCATATTCAAAACAACACGCAGAGCGTCATCACACAGGTGCATCTCGGAACAGAGCGTGCAGAACGATTCTCGTGGAAGCGAAACGCGGAATTATATGCGCAGCAGTTTGCAGCATACCGGCATATTATTGCATCGCCGGTGATTCAGTCATTCAATTATGCCATACAACCAAATTTCCATCAATCATAGGAAGGATCAATGATGTACACCACTACAACTGACAAGACAGAATCGCGGAACTTAACGGTCCTGGCCGTACTGTTGCTTTTGTCGCTCGGCTCCATCGGCTGCGAACTGCCGCTGAAACAACCGGGTGCCGCCGATCAAACCTCTACAGGACAGTTCGATTATGCATCTACGACAGATGTGACCGTTCAGGGCTCGTTCCATTCGGGAAGCGGAGAAGCACTTTCAGGCGTCACCTTCACTCTCTATACCGAACTTCCCGCTGCAGGAGTTCAACCGCTCGCATCAGGTTCCAGCACTGCGGACGGTACATTCTCGCTTCCGGTGAATATCCCTACAGTCGTGACACATCTCTATCTTCAAACGCAGTATATCGGACTCCCCGCGATGTACAAAATTCCGGTTGTTCAGCATACTGCTTCCATGAACTACGCGGAGGTGGTGAACCAAACAATACCGGAGAACTACAGTTTCAACAAAAGCAGCATGCCAAATCTAAAATATCTCGGCACTTGGAAAACAGATGGAACTCCAAACTATCTTGAAAAAACGCGAGATGTGATCGATCCAGGTCTGCTCGCACGGTTGAATGAGTCACTTCCGGAGTACCTGGCAGTGCCGAAGCATCATCCCGAGTACATCACCACAACGGATAAAAGCATGCTGCTGAACGATAAGGCCGATGTATGGGTCACCTTCATCCACGAAGGAGCAGGATATCTGAATGTGCTCGGGTTCTACACTTATCCGAAAGGAAAAACTCCCGCAACGGTCAGCGACATCTCCGACATCACGGTGATCTTTCCGAATGCATCGTATGTGGGCAGCGGCGGCGGACTTCGCTCCGGCGATAAGGTCTACATCGGACGATTCGATGCGAACACAGAGATCGGCTGGGTGATCTTCTCCAACGGATTCAGCGGAGGAACGGTCACAGTCGGAAACTGGATGCTCTTCTCCACTCAGGCGCTGAACGGAGTGACGAACCCGGCACTGCAGCAGCACAACGTGCTGCTGAACGATATCGGCTTCGACCGCGTGATCCTCGGATTCGAGGATATCAGACGCTCCACCGGCGGCGATCAGGATTTCAATGACTGTCTCTTCAGCATCACGGCGAATCCCGTCACGGCCATTGAGACGAGTTTCATCCCGAAGATCGATACACCGAAAGATTCAGACGGCGACGGCGTTTCGGATTCCTTCGATGAATTCCCGAACGATGCGAACAAAGCATTCAGTTCATATACACCGGCGCTCAATCAGTTCAATACGCTGGCATTCGAGGACCTATGGCCCGGATTCGGCGACGAGGATTTCAACGATCTTGTGGTCGGATACAACACCCGGTATATTTCCAATGCAAAGAGTGATATCGTTTCGCTCGAGATGAAATATGTGGTCCGCGCGATCGGCGCGACCAATGCGCTCGGTTTCGGGTTCGAACTTCCCGTCGATCCTTCAGCGGTCCTTTCGGTCACCACGAACAGAAAAGGACTCACTGCTTCGTCGCTGAACGGAAACGGTACGGAAGCAGGACAGAAGAACGCAACGATCATCCTCTTTGACAATGCCTATTCCGCATTGAATCATATCGGGAGCAAATTCATCAATACGCAATTAGGACTCAACACCATCACGCCGGAAACGCTCTCCGTGACAGTGGATTTCAAGGATGCATTGAAAGCTACGACACTGGGGACCGCACCGTTCAATCCCTTTATCTTCGTCAACAAACGGCCGAAGGAGATCCATTTGCCGAACAAACCGCCGACCACTCTTGCGGACCAATCGTATTTTGGAAAATCGTTCGACAAGAGCGACCCGAAGAAGAATACCTATTATCTCTCTCGCGACGGAAGACCGTGGGGACTGAACATTCCCGGTTCGTTCGATTATGCGATCGAACGCGTACCGATCCAGTCCGCTTATCCGAACTACAGCGCCTGGGTGAAAACGAAGGGTACATTCTATACGGATTGGTACAGCAATAAAGCAGGGTACCGCGATGCGTCAAAACTGTGGAAAAAATAATTCGGACCTTCTGCAATAAACCTCTCGCAAAGTCGCTAAGGGTATATTAAATGTTTTTTCTTGCGGATGTGCGAGAGATAATTATTGCATAGTGTAACAGCAATACTTTTGGGGAATATCATCAAAACACGAACGGTCAGCTTCTGCTGACCGTCTGTGGTTTAAAGCATGTTCAAACGTTTCATCAGTGATGAGCGGTAGGAGTCGCCGATGGGGATGAGTTTCTTTCCGATGATGATGATGGTCTCTTCGATCGCTTTGATCTTTTCCAGGCGGACGATATACGAACGGTGCACACGCAGAAAATGTTCGGGTGACAATTTATTCTCCATCCCTTTCATTGTGGAATGGACGATGAATTTATCCGTCTCAGTGAAGATATTCACATAGTCCCCGAATGCCTCCACCCAGAGGATATCGCTTGTCTTCACTTTCACCAATTGCGTATCCACTTTTACAAAGACCGCATCACTCTGCACGGCCTGCTCTTCATCGCTCTTCAGACGCGCGATCACGCGGTCATACGCTTTCAGGAAACGGTCGTACGTTGCGGGTTTTACAATATAATCCGCAACATCATAATCGAACGCCTCCACCGCGTAATTCTCTTTGGAGGTGATGAGCACGATCTCCGGTTTTCGCGTCAACGATTTGATCAGCTCGATCCCCGTCATCTCCGGCATTTCCACATCCAGAAAAACAAGGTCGACATCCTCTTTTCGGAGCACGTTGGACGCTTCAACGGCATCGGAGCAAACGGCCACGAGTTTCAGATCGCTCACCCGTTTCACGAGCTGCTCGATGTTCTTGCGGGACATTTCTTCATCGTCAACAATGGCACATCTGATCACTGAGTCATCCTTTATATATATTAACGATGTAGTCCATCTTTATTATATTTCGATACAAATGGACTGCATCTGAAACAAATCCTTGCTGAATAAAATCACAGCCGTCGGAGAACGGCATCGATGCGCGCTTCGACCTCTTCCGGGTTGAACGGTTTCACCACATAATCATCCGCACCATTCCGCAGACACGATATCCTGTCCGCACTGCTCTCTTTCGCTGAAAGGACGATGATCGGTGCGGTACGGTGGTTCGACGATGATCGAACGTTCGCGATTACTTCCATTCCGTTCATCGCGGGCATATTCAGATCGAGGATCATTACCGGAGTTTCCGTATGAGACCCCAGCCATTCCACCGCCTGGATGCCGTCATCCAGAAGGACAACATCATATTTTTTTTGGAAGAATTGTTTCAGCAGTAGCCGGATCGCCGGTTCATCATCAATGATCAATAAAGTTTTCACGTGTTATTCATTCCTTCGGGTGTATTGATTTTCCATTGCCAAATATCGGCATAAATTTCTTCACAAAGAACATCCAATTCATCGATCCGCTCGGAAATAATCGACGCATCGGTCTGATGTTCGGCGAGAAGCTCGATCTCCGCCATCATCGGTTTCAGCGCTTCAACACCAATGTATGCGCCGGTCGGTTTCAGTTTATGTGCGGCCTGCTTCAGCGCGGCATAATCATGCATGCGAATCGCCTGCCTCAGTTCTTTCACGTACAGCGGTGTGTTCACTTCGAACAATTTGATCATCTCCCGGATGAATTCGGAATTGTTTGGAGCGATCCGTTCCAGCATTGCAGTGTTCAGATGCCTGTATTCGGAGCTGCTATCCGCAGCTGCTGCTGCATCCGTTGCGCCGGGAATCGGTATTGGAGACATTCCCAAATATTGTGAGATTTTTTTATAGAGATCTTCCAACTCGAACGGTTTGGAGATATAGCCGTTCATCCCGCCGTTCATCGCCCGCGATTCAGGATCGTAGAGCACCGAAGCGGTCATCGCAAAGATCGGAGTGGAACGCTGCGGCTCCGGACATTCCGTACGGATCCTGCGCGTCGTTTCAAAACCGTCGATCCCGGGCATTTGGATATCCATCAGGATAAGATCATATGATCGTTCATTCAATTTTTTCAGTGCTTCATATCCATCCGATGCAACGTCCACATCAATATTCCACATTTCCATCGTCTTCACGGCAACAAACTGATTCGTCGGATTGTCCTCCACCAGCAGGACTGTCCCGTTCAGCGCACTGAAGGTGATCTGCGATCGGACGGATGCGGCCTTGATGGAATCTTTATCCTTTTCACTGACGATGAGCGGAAGCGTCACAGAGAAGGTCGATCCTTTTCCCGGTTCACTCTTCACGGTCACATCGCCGCGTAACAGTCCCGTCAACTGTTCCACAATGGTCAAACCCAATCCCGTACCGCCGAAGCGGACGGAAATGTCCTGCGATGCTTGGGAGAATGCTTCGAATATGGATTTCAGTTTTTCTTCGGAAATGCCGATGCCCGAATCGATCACATCCAACCGCATCCGCCGGACGCTATCAACAGATTCAACTAGTGTGCAATGGAGCTGCACTCCGCCGTACTGAGTGAATTTGATCGCATTCGACAGCAGATTGATGATCACCTGCCCGAGCCGCACGGCATCCCCATTGAGCACTTCAGGGATCAACGGATCGATGACGAACTGTAGATCGATCCCCTTCTGCTGAGCCAGCGGGAACATGGAGACACGGATATTCTCGAGCATCTCACGGAAGATATAATCGGAAGCATCGATCTCCAGTTTCCCTGCTTCGATCTTTGCCAGATCGAGAATGTCATTGATGATCACCAGAAGGTTCCTGCCGGAGGACTTGATGCCTTCGACCATGGATAATTGATCCTCAGTGAGGGAAGTGTTCATGATGAGATTCGTCAGACCAAGAACGGCATTCATCGGCGTCCTCAGCTCGTGACTCATTTTCGCCAGAAAGTCCTGCTTTGCCCGCATCGATTCTTCGGCGATCATCTTTGCTTTCGTCGCATCCCATTCCGCCACTTTCCGCAAAGTAATGTCGCGGCCGTAGACATTCACATACCCTGATTGTTTCACCGGAACAAAGTGCGTCAGGTAGACAGGTGTTCCTTCCGCTGCTGCGATCTCAAATTCCGTTGTCTTGTCATTCGCCAGTGTCGAATCGACGATCGCCTGCCATCCAGCCGGAACCACATCATTCCGATTCGAACCGACCTCCATCAGCATCCTGTTTCCCGGCGCATTCATATAGATGATCTGATGGTTCATATTCACACGAAGGACCGGATTCGGATTCTCATTCGTGAATCGTGCAAGTTTTTCCATCTCCGCTTCGTTCGCTTTTCGGACGGTGATGTCGCGGTACAGCCACATATGTCCTTTATACCCGTCGTCAACAAAGATCGGAACGTAATCACGTTCGAACGCTCTTCCGTCCGCAAGCAGACATTCTTCGCTTGTCACGATCGTCTTATTCTTCAGAATGATGTCAATACGCGAGATGAATGCTTCGGGATCGAGGAACATCATTTTGCTTTGTTCTGCGGAGAGAGAACAATCCGCTCCGATCAGCTGTTCCGGAGCAACAGGGATTCCAAACATGGAACAGAATTTTTTATTGATCAGTGAGATATGACGCGTCTCGTCCTCCACAAGCACGCCGGCATGGATGGTTTGGATCAGCATCGTAAGACGGGTGGTCGTTGCTCTCAGCAATTCTTCCGCTTTTTTTCTCTCAGTGATGTCGCGGATGATCCCGGTAAAGATCTGTTTGCCGCCCTTATTCGATTCACCAAATGAAATCTCGAGAGGGACCTCGTGTCCGTTCTTATGCCGTCCCGGAAGATTCACGGAATGCCAGTCGTGCAGATTTTTCGTTCCCGTCTCCAGGTACTGCCTCATCCCTACACGATGAAGCGGACGGTAGAACTCAGGCATCAGCACTTCAAGACCGGTTCCATTCAATTCCGACGGATCGTATCCGAAGATCTTCTCAATTCCGTCATTCGCATACAGGATCGTTCCCTGATGATCGATGCTCACCACTCCGTCCGAGATCGTCTCCAGCACATTCCGGAGTGACTGTTCACTGTCCGTCAGTTTCGAGATCAGTGAGATATTCTGAAGGGAAAGCGATGCATATGACGTAAGGAACTGCACGATCTCATATTCGTTCGATGTGAATTGCTGCTCAGACATCCTGTTCACAACGAACGCTCCCCATACTTTCTCACCGGAACGGAGCGGCTGAATGATCATATGCTCCTGTTTGATGACCGCTCCTATCGGGTAGACGGTCCGGGGATCAAGGTGGGAATTATTGATCAGTTCGCCGTTCTTGGAATCGACAATAGAACTGATAGTGCCTGTCCCTTTCGCGATCACCCACTCTTCAAGATTGGGAGAGGTCCAGTGGGGACCAACGACTGCGATCGGACGAAGAATCCCTTTTTCGTCGTCTACTATATAGATCGCGGCGGTATCGAACCGGACGATGTTCTCCAGGCGGTTGACAATCACTTCGATCACTTTTGCTTCCGTTTGCGCCGCCAGGACCTCTTCGGCAATGTGCATCAATTCCTTGCGCTGTTCGGAATTGGTCAGCAGCAGTTGTTCCTTCTTCACCTCCTGTGTAATGTCGTTCTGCACACCCAAAAAATACTTTACCGTGTTCTGATCACCAAGGATAGGCGATAGATGAAAATCATTCCAGAATGCTTCTCCATTTTTCTTGAAATTTTTCAGCAGTGCATGGCAGGTTGTTCCATTGACAATAGCATCGCGGAGTTTTTTCAGTTCGGGTTGATTCCGTTCATTTCCCTGCAGGAACCTGCAGTTATTTCCGATCACCTCTTCTTTGGAATATCCTGTGGTATTCAGGAATGCGGGGTTAACAAATATCACCGGATTATCGGGCAAATGAGGATCCGTGAGGATGATCCCGTCGCTGCTGGAATTGATCGCAAGCTCATAGATCCTGAGTTTTTGTTCCGCTTCATTTCGTTGACGGATCTGATCGGCAAGGAAATCAGCCACCAAAATAAGATCGTCATCTTCGATCTGACGGGAGTAGAAGATCTCCCCCTCTTTGCCGGGAAGCGAAAGGATCGCCGACTTCAGTTTCTCGAGGACAACTTTTTGACGTTCGGTTTCAAGTCTCAGCTTCTTGTTCGCTTCGGTCAGTTCCTGAGAACTCAGATCCATACTCCGCTCGATGAGCGTACGGTCTGAATCGTGATGATCATACGACTGACTGACACTTTCGAACATCCTCTGAAGATGTTCAGGAAGTTCGCGGAGGTCGATCCCGTTCCGTTGCAGCTGACGTTCGAGAAGTTTATTCACGCACGTTCCTCTCGGAAAATGCGGTGATGGTCATCGTTTGATT
>CAIVNT010000509.1 GCA_903907305.1 uncultured Ignavibacteriota bacterium | reverse complement strand
TGTTCGCTATGCAGGCAAAGAAATACAATCTTGTTCCCGTTGGCGATCCGAAATTACAACGTGGTATTGATTTCACTCTCTAAGAAGGTTAACCTCGAATGCAGCGCAAAGATGAAATTGATTTTCTGGAATTGTTGAAGAACCCGGTCCGGTTGTTCGGACTGTCGTATTTCTATTTCCTGACTGTTGCCGGATTTATCGGTGCGTATTACATCTGGAACATGAACGATGTTTCACGGAACGGAATTGCTCCGGTGCTTTTGCGTGACTCTACGCAATTCGTTCAGGATATTCCGATGCAGCGCGGTGCGATGATCGCTCCGGTCAATGTTACGGAAGTCGGCCGTTCGTCAAAGGCGCTGATCGACAAAGGAGCCAATCTCTTCAAAGCGAACTGCGTATCGTGTCACGGCGACAACGGAATGGGCGATGGTTTAAGTGCCGCATCGATGACGGTGAAACCGAGGAATTTCCATTCCGCACAGTGATGGAAGAACGGACGCAAAGTTGCGAATATGTATAAGACATTGCAGGAAGGGATCGTGCAGAACGGTATGCAGTCATTCAACTATTTGCCTGCGGAAGACAGATTTGCCTTGATCCATTACATCCGCACATTCGCGGCGGATTTTCCGATGGACAGTACAGCGGAACTTCAGGATCTTGAAAAAATGTATTCACTTTCCAAAGGCTCGAAACTTGCACCCCGTATTCCGATAAAATTGGCAATGATGAATATTGCAAAAGAAACAGAAGGAAGCGCAAAGAGTGTGCAGGGATTGAATTCGGGATTGGCGAAGGATGAAGAGGCGGGAGCGGTGATCGCGAAGCAGGTAATATCGAACGGAACGAAAGTGTTCACGATGGCGTTGGGTCTGAACGGAATGAGTTCGGAAGAGTTCGTGAAAGTGGTCGCTTCGGATCCGGTGCTTGTTGGGTTCAAACCGTCCATCCTGCGCTTAAGCAAAGAAGAGTGGAATGCGCTGTATGCGTATTTGACGAAGGTGGGGAAAGAGAAGAAGAGCTAAAACATTTGTAGGACAAACATTTTTGTTTGTCCTATTCAAAAGCAAAAGCGGACTACCAAGTCCCAAGGGGATACTTTCGGCAAATGGTTGTCCTACAATTGAATATGAAAAAGTTATTATTGGTGTTGATAGTGATGGTGAGCGTATCGAAAGCGATCGATACGACGAGTCATGTGCCGATCGGAATCGTGGAGAAGATCGGTGAGACGATCCCGTTGAACGCGGAATTTATCGATGAGAAGGGGAATATTGTTGCGCTGAAGGATGTGGTCACAAAGCCGACGATCTTCAATTTTGTGTATTACCGCTGTCCCGGCATCTGCAGTCCGATCTTGACCGAACTGACGACGATCGTCAATTTCATGGATATGGAGATCGGGAAGGATTATCAGATCGTTACGATCAGTTTCGATGACCGCGAAAAGTTCGAACTTGGAGCAGCGAAGAAACAGAGTTACCTCGGTCTGCTGAAGAAGCAGATCCCGTATGATTCGTGGAAGTTCCTTTCGGGCGACAGTGCTTCGATCCATGCGGTGACGGATGCGGCAGGATTCTATTTCCGGCGGGACGGAAATGATTTCATCCATGCCGGGGCGATCATTGTTGTCTCGCCGCAGGGGAAGATCGCACGGTATCTGAACGGAACGAAATTTCTCCCGTTCGATGTGAAGATGGCATTGACGGAAGCTTCTGAAGGCAGAACGGGACCGACGATCGCGAAGCTTGTTGCGTATTGCTACAGTTACAATCCGGAAGGACGCACATACGTATTCGATGTAACGAGAATTGCCGGAGGAATGATCCTGTTGTTTGCAGCAGTGTTTGTGGTGTTCTTATCAATAAAAACAAAAAAATAAATCGTAGAGAGAGTTTACTTATGGCGAATTCGGCAAAGCCGACAGAAGCAAACAATGGAAGTGCTGGGAATGAACCGAGCTTTTTAGAGGTCTCAACGAATAAATACAAGAAGGGGATCCTGTCATGGATCCTCAGCGTCGATCATAAACGGATCGGTATCCTGTATCTCTTCTCGATGATGGCTTTCTTCTCAGTGGCAGTGTTCTTCGGTTTCCTGATCCGTCTTGAACTGATCGCCCCCGGGAAAACGATCATTGATGCGCAGACATACAATCAGCTCTTTACGCTGCACGGTATCATCATGATCTTCCTGTTCATCATTCCGGGACTCCCTGCAGTGTTCGGAAACTTCTTCCTTCCGATCATGATCGGCGCGAAGGACGTCATCTTTCCGCGGCTGAACCTGATGTCGTGGTATATGTTCGTTATCGGCGGATTGCTTGCCGCCGCTTCTATATTCCTTCCGGGTGGAGCCGCCGATACAGGCTGGATGTTCTATGTCCCTTATTCAGTCCGGACAAATACGAATGTGCTTCCTGCTCTGATCGCAGCATTTATTCTCGGATTTTCATCGATCCTTACGGGATTGAACTTCATCACGACGATCCACCGTATGCGTCATCCGGATATGTCGTGGTTTAAGATGCCGCTGTTCGTCTGGTCCCTCTATGCTACAGCGTGGATCCAGGTGCTTGCGACGCCGATCATCGGTATCACCCTTGCGCTGGTGGGAGTTGAACGTCTGCTCGGCGTTGGTATCTTCGATCCGGCACTCGGCGGTGATCCTGTTCTCTATCAGCATCTCTTCTGGATCTATTCGCATCCCGCGGTATATATCATGATCCTTCCGGCGATGGGTGTCGTTTCGGAGATCATCCCTGTTTTTTCGCGTCGATCCATTTTTGGATACAAATTCATCGCGTTCTCAAGTCTTGCCATTGCATTTTTTGGTTCGCTCGTGTGGGCGCATCATATGTTCACGGCGGGCATGAGTGATACGGCAATGTTCGTCTTTTCGTTCATCACGTATGTTGTATCGATCCCGAGCGCGATCAAAGTATTCAACTGGCTTTCTACGATGTATAAAGGATCGATCAAACTTGATCCGCCGTTCCTCTACGTAATGTCGTTCATCTTTCAGTTCTCCATTGGCGGATTTACCGGACTGATGCTTGGTGCTATCAATGTGAATATCCATCTTCAGGATACATCGTTCGTTGTGGCCCATTTCCATTATGTAATGTTCGGCGGAACGGGATTCGGTATCTTCGCGGCGATGCACTACTGGCTGCCGAAGATGTTCGGTAAGATGTATAATCTGAAAGTTGCAACATGGGCGTGGGGAATCGTCACGTTCGGATATAATCTGCTCTACATGCCGATGTTCATCATGGGATATCTTGGAATGCCGCGTCGGTATTATGATTATCTGCCGCAATTCCAGCCGTATCATGTGGCATCGACGATCGGATCGTGGATACTGATCATCGGTTTGATTATTATGTTCACGAATTTGTGGAACGGAATGCGCAAAGGACCGAAAGCACCGATGAATCCCTGGGGCGGTGAGACGCTCGAGTGGAAGATCCAAACACCCCCGATCCTTGAGAACTTCCATGACGTTCCGGATATCCATGCCGGTCCGTATGATTATTCAAAGTATGAGGCAAAAAAGGAGACAACGAAGTGAGTTCTATCGATCACGCTGCCGTTCATCACGAACATAGAGACGATTACGGATCACGGATGGGAATGTGGCTGTTCCTGTTCACGGAATTGATCCTGTTCGGAGGTTTGTTCATTATCTATGCCGTTTACCGTTTTGTGCACCAGCAGGAATTCCACATGGCTGCGCAGGAACTGAATACGACACTCGGACTGATCAACACAATTGCGCTGCTCACCAGCAGTATGACCGCTGCAATGTCCATTACTGCAATGCAGAAGGGGAACGTGCGGTTCGCTAAAGGGCTC
>CAIVNT010000508.1 GCA_903907305.1 uncultured Ignavibacteriota bacterium | reverse complement strand
GCTGTCATGGCTGAAACTTCAGCCCTCCATTTTTTTTGGACAATTTATTTGCTTGCAAGCATGGATGAGACTTCCGATTCCGTATAACTGCTGAGCACTTTTCCATTTGCATCAACAATGTTCATCCCGCCGTTCTCGTTGGTAACGGCTGTTGCCAGAATATTTCCTTCGGCATCTTTCACGGTTGCTTTGCCGTTCTCGTGCACCAGCACGAATTTCTTGTCGCCGTAAGAAACTTCCACCTGTTTCTTTTCCGCGTTGAATGTTACATGCGTTCCGTCACTCGAGACACCGTTCGCGGCCACAGGGTTGTTGCCGGTCCAGAATTCGATCAGGTTCAGGATGTACAGATCGACTGCGCCGGCGATGCCGTACACAGGAATGATGTTCAATCCGAGGAATACGATCTCTTTCACCCATTTCCCTTCCATTGTGCCGTTCCATGTGTAGACTTTTTTGGTGAGATTGAAGGAACCGTAGCATCCGACGGACATCAATGCCATCGTCGCGATGAGCATAGCAACAACGATCTGTTTGAACTTTTTATTCATGAGAACTCCTGTAAATGGATTGAAAGAATTGTGGATTAGTGCTGATGCGAGTATAAGTGTTTTTTTTATCGATGGCAAGTGGTTGAATAAGAAAAAAAAATTCTGTACTCTGATAATGATCCTTCAATATTTCTCTGCGTATTTCAACTGCCGATTCTATGAACATCGTTCTGCGCATTACGCTGATTTTCTCTCTTTTCTCCATCGCCGCGGCTCAACAGCCGCTCTCATGGAAGAATACCAATTTCAACTACACGGCTAATGCGTCCCGCATCAACGATATCCGTTTTCTGAATCCAACACTCGGATGGGTGGCCAACGGAATCGGTCAGATCCACAAAACGACGGACGGCGGTGTGACATGGACGAAGATGCTGGATAAGACCAATTATACCCATTTCCGCTCCATCGGTTTCTTCGATTCGCTGAACGGATACGCCGGTGCGCTCGGCTGGGGGGACAGCGTTGGTCATCCGAACGATTCCAAAGACACGGTGATCCTCTACAGAACAACGAACGGCGGAACAAACTGGAATCCGGTGACAGCACTGAACAGCAAGAATATCCGCCGCGGATTCTGCGGAATGCAGATCTTTAACGATTCCACCATCTACGCGGTGGGACGAGTGCGCGGACCGGCCTGGTTCTATAAGACGACAAACCGCGGCGCAACGTGGACAGCAAAAGATATGAACGGATATGCAGCGGGACTGATCGATGTGAAATTTTTTTCAAAAGACACTGGATTTGCCGTCGGCCTGACGCATATCACTCATGAACTTTCCCGCGCGATCATTCTGGGCACAACAGATGCCGGCGAATCGTGGGACACGGTCTACGTCGCCACGCGGACAAATGAGTGGGCGTGGAAGATCAACTTCCCTTCTCGGAAGATCGGGTACGTGAGTCTTCAGCGGAACAATAATCTCTCCCCCGTCTTCGTCCTAAAGACGACGGACGGTGGAACGACCTGGAATCAAAAACTGTTCTCTAATACAGGATACTTCGTGCAGGGAATCGGTTTCTTGAACGACACTCTCGGTTGGGCGGGAGGAACATCGCTCGCTCCGAAACAAACGACGGATGGCGGCGAAACATGGACATCATTGACGATCGGCAACAGTCTTAATCGTTTCTGGAAGATCAACGATTCGCTGATGTATGTCTCCGGTGCAGGTGTGTGGAAATTTTCACCGGGAACATCACTCGGTATCGGTCCGAATGCAGATGCTGTTCCTATCTCTGCATCGCTTCAGCAGAATTATCCGAATCCGTTCAATCCTAATACTTCCATCGAGTTCTCTATCCCCGAGGAAGGACACGCGACCATCGGCATCTACGATATCGGCGGCAAGCTCATTCGGACGATCTTTTCGAATATTGTGAAGAAAGGAACGTTCACCGTTTCGTGGGACGGAAGAAATGACGGGGATGATGATGCGGCAAGCGGTACATATTTTTACCGCCTGGAAACAAAAAATTCTACACAAACAAAAAAGATGATATTAATTCGTTAATTAAGGAGGAACACACACGATGATGCGCACAGCCAATCCCGCATTGAACGACAAAACATTCCAGCAGACCGGTTTCGGACAATACGCCGACACCATGACACTGCAGGGAACAGTCAACAAGACCGGCATGATGCTTCTGCTGCTGATCGCCGGAGCAGCGTATACTTGGAATCTCTTTTTGGAACAGGATCCTTCCGTCACCATGTGGATGATGGTCGGGGTCATCGGCGGACTGATCGTTTCGTTCGTCACGATCTTCAAAAAAGAATGGTCCGCGGTCACCGCACCGCTCTACGCAATACTCGAAGGATTCGCACTCGGCGGTATCTCTGTCATGCTTGAATCCGTTTATCCCGGCATCGTTATTCAGGCCGTTGCACTCACGTTCGGTACTGCCGGCTGTTTATTGATCGCGTACAAATCCGGTGTGATCAAAGCAACGGAGAATTTCAAATTGGGGATCTTCGCGGCGACCGGCGGTATCGCAGTGATCTATCTTGTCGGATGGATCATGAGTTTCTTCGGTACTTCTATTCCGTACATCCATGAGAACGGACTCATCGGTATCGGATTCAGTCTTGTGGTTGTGGTGATCGCTGCTCTGAACCTCGTCCTCGATTTCGATTTCATCGAAAAAGGTGCTGAAATGGGTGCGCCGAAATATATGGAATGGTATGCGGCGTTCGGACTGATGGTGACATTGATCTGGCTGTATATTGAAATTCTGCGTCTGCTTTCCAAATTGAACAGCAGGAAGTAATCCAAACAATTGTCATGCCCGCACGATTTTGGCGGGCATCCAATACACAATAAGTTTCCTACTTATGCCACTTCAATTAAGTTAGCTTGTGTTTTTCGGTCATCCTTCG
>CAIVNT010000507.1 GCA_903907305.1 uncultured Ignavibacteriota bacterium | reverse complement strand
GCATACGGTCTCGATAAAAAGAATAAGAACTCACGTATTGCAGTATTCGATCTCGGCGGCGGAACATTCGATGTTTCCGTGCTGGAGCTTGGCGACGGCGTGTTCGAAGTGAAATCCACCAACGGCGATACACATCTCGGCGGCGATAACTTCGACCAGCGTCTCGTGGAATTCTTCGCGGAAGAATTCAAGAAAATGGAAGGGGTCGATCTGCTGAAAGATGCGATGGCACTCCAGCGTCTCCGCGAAGCTGCGGAAAAAGCAAAGATCGAATTATCATCTTCGGCACAGACGGAGATCAATCTTCCATTCATCACTGCAACGCAGGACGGCCCGAAGCATTTTACATTGACATTGACACGCGCAAAGTTCGAGCAGCTTGTTGACGATCTGTTGAAACGCTGCCTTACCCCCACGGAGAAAGCGATCAAAGATTCCGGTTACAACATCAGCCAGATCGATGAAGTGATCCTCGTCGGTGGTATGACCCGAATGCCTGCAGTGCAGGAGCTAGTGAAGAAGTTCTTCGGCAAAGAAGGACACAAGGGAGTGAATCCCGATGAAGTTGTTGCGATCGGTGCCGCGATCCAAGGAGGTGTGCTGGCCGGTGATGTTACCGACGTGCTGCTGCTCGATGTAACACCGCTGTCGCTCGGTATTGAAACCCTCGGCGGAGTGCTGACGAAACTGATCGATGCGAATACAACGATCCCGACGAAGAAAAGTGAAACATTCAGTACGGCTGCGGACAGTCAAACGTCCGTGGAGATCCATATCCTGCAGGGCGAACGTCCTCTGGCGGCGGATAACCGCTCGCTCGGAAAATTCCATCTTGACGGGATTCCGCCGGCACCGCGCGGCGTACCGCAGATCGAAGTATCGTTGGATATCGATGCGAACGGTATGCTCTCCGTTTCGGCAAAGGATAAGGCCACCGGAAAAGAACAGAACATCCGAATCACCTCTTCATCGGGATTAAGCAAAGATGAAGTTGAGAAGATGAAGAAGGATGCTCAGGCACATGCCGCCGATGATGCGAAGAAGAAGGAAGAGATCGAACTGAAGAATCAGGCGGACTCGCTCGTTTTCTCCACGCGGAAACAGATGACGGATCTTGGCGACAAGATCGATGCTGATACGAAGTCCAAGATCGAAACTGCGGCGACCGCATTGGAAGAGGCGATCAAAGCAGGTTCCGGCATCAAAGAAAAGAAAGAGGAATTGGAAAAGATTTGGAATGAAGCATCGACGAAAATGTATGAAGCTGCGAAAGCGGCAGGACCTCAGCCCGGTGCTGACGCCGACGCTCAGCAGCAACAGCAGGCTCCTCCCGGCGGCGGACAAGCCAACGGCGGAAAGAAAGTGGAGAATGCTGATTTCGAAGTTGTGGATGATAAGTAAATCTGCCGTATAAGATCTGAAAACAAGAAAATCGATAAAGGCGAGGTAATTCCTCGCCTTTGTTGTCTCGGACAGTGAGGTATGGATTGAAAATCAGTGGAAAAGCTCATTGATGACTTGGCAAAAAGGACGTACCTTTTCGTAATTACAGCATTCATGCAATTCCTACGAAATTGTTCTTTTCAAAGGAGATCTCTTATGAAAATCCTCTTAGCTGATACATTGCCTGAAAAATCGATCGCACATCTTCAAGCGCTCGGTGTTGAAGTAGTCAATACGCCAAAATTGAAAGCAGAAGAACTCGCTTCCGCGATCGATGATGCCGATATTCTGGTTGTCCGTTCCACCGAAGTCGACGCTGATTGTATCTCTATGGCAAAGAATCTTTCGCTCATCATCCGAGCGGGAGCAGGTGTAAATAATATCGACATGAAAGCGGCGAATGCGCGCGGTATCTATGTCTCCAATTGCCCGGGAAAAAATTCGATCGCGGTGGCAGAATTAGCGATGGGACTGCTCCTCGCATTGGACCGCAGGATCCCAGAAAATGTCATTGATCTTCAGAAAGGGAAATGGAACAAGAGCGAATATTCGAAAGCGGAAGGTCTCTTTGGTAAGACGGTCGGAGTGATTGGTGCGGGACAGATCGGAAAAGAATTCATCAAACGTGCAAAAGCATTCGGGATGGATGTTGTCGTCTGGTCCCGTTCGATGACGAAAGAAAAAGCGGATACACTCGGCGTGAAGTTCGCTGCGACGATCGAAGAGCTGATGCCGCAGTGTGATATCGTGTCCGTACATCTTGCACTGAAGCCTGAAACAAAGAAGATCATCACCAAAGATATGATCGCCATGTTGAGGCCACGCACGATCTTCCTGAACACCTCCCGATGGGAAGTGGTGGATGAACCGGCACTCTTCGAAGCGGCGAAAGCAGGGAATATTCGAGTTGGCGCCGATGTTTTTTCCGGTGAACCGGAGGATAAGACATCGCCGTTCACGAACGGACTGGCCACGCTGCAGAATGTGTATGGAACGCATCATATCGGTGCCTCCACAGAGCAGGCGCAGAATGCGATTGCAGAAGAGATGGTGGCAATAGTGAAACAATACAAAGAGCGCGGCACGGTGAAGAACTGGGTGAACAAGGCGAAAGTTACTGCGGCAAAATATCAATTGGTGGTTCGGCATTTTGATAAACCGGGAGTTCTTGCGAACGTGTTCAACGATCTGAAATCCGCCGAGATCAACATTCAAGAGGTGGAGAATCTGATCTTTGAAGGGACACAGACAGCGTGCTGCACGCTGAAACTGGATGCACAGCCCCCGGAGAGAACGCTTCAGTCCATTTCCGCAAGGACGGATGAGGTGATTCAGGCGCAGTTGGTACCATTGTAAAAATAAACACAGATCAATAAAATGACAAAACTATTTAGAGATCATTCCTAAAAGCATCGATGAAATCTGCGGCGCAAAAACATTTTTTATTTTACTACTCAGGATAGATCGCATGAAACTACGCTCACTCGTTGTTCTATTATTTTGCACATCACTTCCGCTCTTTTCAGCGAAGATCCCGTCGCAGGTAAAGAAATCTGTCGCATTCATCTTTGTGAAGGATTCAGTGAACAGACTCAATCCTGTAGGGACAGGATTTTTCGTTCTGATGAATGCTCAACAGAACGGCGACACGGCTAACTTCGGTTATCTGGTAACTACCAAGAGCAGTTTCAAAAGGCAGAACGGAACGTTCTACGACTCACTATATGTCCGTATCAACCGCAAGGATGGGTATTCGGACACGCTCATCATTCCGATGATTCAAAATGGAGTGCCGCGGTACTTCGTGCATCAGGATTCCACTGTTGACCTGGCCATGGTTCCGGCCTATCCTGAAATGAGCCGGTATGATTTTCTCTTTACACCCGTGAACATGATCGCGTCGATCGACTTTTTGAAAAAGGAATCGATCGGCGAAGGGGATGAGTTATTCTCCACCGGAATGCTCAATTCGCATATCGGTCTGTTCAAGAATATCCCTGCCGTCAGATTCACACGCATTGTTCAGATATCGGAAGAAAAATATCAGGCAGGAAAGACATTTACAGAGCTCTATGTGATCGAATCACCGTTCAGCAGCGGAAGCAACGGATCCCCGTTATACTATTATACTGCTTCGGTGAGAGATACGGGTACCGCTATTGTCGCGGCAAAATTCCTGCTCGCCGGGATCATTTCCGGACATTATCTGAACGCGAGTGGAGAACGGACCGGATTGACCTCAGCTGTTCCGGCGTATAAATTGATAGAACTGATGAATACTCCTGCGGCTGCAGAGGAGCGGAATAAAGAATTTCTACGGTTGCATCAGGGGAAAAAAAAGTAATTCTCTTTTCCTTAAAATACTTCAGCTACCCCGTGACGCGGCCGTCGGACAAATAATATTTTCGCGTTCCAATTCAGTAGATTCCCGCTCGAAGAGTCGATCTACGATCCTCTAAGAGGTCGTAGACCCGTAGGGAGTCTTCGACTAAGATCACGCGGGAATGACAGTCTTCACACGATTCTGCAATAGATATTTTTTTTACCCGGGTTATTTTCATTAATTATTGCAGAAAAAAGTAAATGTTCATTTTAGACTGGATGCTAAAATACTATGAACTTCAATAAATTCACCATCAAATCACAGGAAGCGGTCCAGAATGCGCAGGAGATCGCGACGTCCTACGGCAATCAGACCATTGAACCGGAACATCTGCTTGCAGCATTGATGCAGGATCCGCAGGGACTTGTTACGCCGATACTGCAGAAGCTCGGCGCGAACGTGAATTACATTAAGATAAAGATCAACGAAGTGATCGAGAAGCTTCCCAAAGTGAGCGGCGCGCAGCAATATCCCTCGAATGCATTTCAGAAAGTGCTCGAACTCTCGCAGAAGGAATCCGAAAATCTGAAAGATGAATTCGTAAGCACGGAACATATGCTGCTGGCACTGCTTGATCAGAAAGCCAACGGTGTTAAACTGCTGCTTGACCAAGGTGTGACGAAGGACGGAGTATTGAAAGCGCTGAAAGATGTCCGGGGAACTCAGCGTGTAACGGATCAGAATCCGGAGGACAAATACCAGTCCCTCGAAAAATTTGGCAGGGATCTGAATGAACTCGCCCGTAGAGGAAAACTTGATCCTGTGATCGGACGGGAAGACGAGATCCGCCGTGTACTGCAGGTGTTATCGCGCAGGACGAAAAACAATCCCGTGCTCATCGGCGAGCCGGGAGTGGGCAAGACGGCGATTGCTGAAGGACTCGCACACAGGATCATCTCCGGTGACGTCCCGGAGAATCTGAAATCGAAACGGATCATCGCGCTCGATATGGCGACGCTCATCGCCGGCGCAAGTTTCCGTGGACAGTTCGAGGAACGGCTGAAAGCTGTGCTGAAAGAAGTAGAGAATTCGAACGGAGAGATCATTCTCTTCATCGACGAACTGCATACGCTCGTCGGAGCCGGTGCTGCGCAGGGAGCGGTGGATGCGGCGAACATGCTGAAGCCGGCGCTCGCCCGCGGTGATCTGCGTGCGATCGGTGCGACGACGCTGGATGAATACAGGAAATATATCGAGAAAGATCCTGCGCTCGAACGCCGTTTCCAGCCGGTGATGGTGGACGAACCGTCTATTGAGGATACGATCTCGATCCTGCGCGGTATCTCCGAACGATATGAAGTACATCACGGTGTGCGGATCACGGACGGTGCAATTGTTGCGGCAGCGCAATTGAGTCATCGTTATATCTCGGACAGATTCCTTCCGGATAAAGCGATCGATCTTGTGGATGAAGCGGCATCGAAACTGCGCATTGAGATCGATTCCATGCCGGAGGAATTGGATGTGCTGGAACGGAAAGTGAAACAGCTGGAGATCGAGCGTGAAGCGGTGAAGCGGGAACTCTCCGCGGAATATGCAGATGATGCCGACCGACAGGCGATCAACGCTCACATCCGTGAGATCGAAACTGATCTTGCTGAATTGAAACAGACGCGGAACGGACTGCGCGTGCATTGGGAGAACGAGAAGAATCTTATCCAATCCATCCGAAAGATGAAAGGTGATATAGAGAATGTAAAGATCGAAGCGGACAAGCAGGAGCGTGAAGGGAATCTCGGAAAAGTGGCCGAGCTCCGTTACGGAACACTCACGAGTCTTGAACGTCAGTTGAAAGAAGCGACGGTGAAGCTTTCCGAGATCCAGAAGGATCAGAAGATGCTGAAGCAGGAAGTGGATGCTGAGGATATAGCAGAGATCGTTTCGAAGTGGACAGGTATTCCCGTAACGAGAATGCTCGAAAGCGAACGTTCCAAACTTGTCCATCTTGAAGACAAGATCCACGAACGGATGGTGAATCAGGAAGAAGCGGTGAAAGCGGTGGCCGATGCGATCCGCCGGAGCCGTGCAGGACTGCAGGATGAGAAACGGCCGATCGGTTCGTTCATCTTTCTCGGTACGACCGGAGTAGGAAAGACGGAACTTGCCCGTTCATTGGCGGAACTCCTTTTCAACGATGAGAATGCAATGGTACGTATTGACATGAGCGAGTATATGGAGAAATTTTCCGTTTCGCGGCTAATTGGTGCACCTCCCGGCTATGTCGGATATGAAGAGGGGGGACAACTGACGGAAGCGGTGCGGAGAAAGCCGTATTCCGTAGTGCTGTTGGATGAGATCGAAAAAGCGCATCCTGAGATATTCAATGTGCTGCTTCAATTATTGGATGAAGGACGCCTCACGGATTCGCAGGGACGGACGGTAAATTTTAAGAATACGATCGTCATTATGACATCGAATCTCGGCTCCCAGATGATACAAGAGCGGATGACCCAAATGCATTCGGATGAAGAGTGGAAGGACTTCGAAGGAGATCTGCGAGTGCAGTTGAATCAACTGCTGCGTCAGACGATCCGTCCCGAATTCCTGAACCGAGTGGATGAAGTGATCCTCTTTAAACCGCTTACACAGAACGACATCAGCAAAGTGATCAATATCCAGCTGAAGCACGTGAATGAGATGCTGAAAAGAAAAGAGATGACATTGGTGGTGACGGATGATGCAAAGGAATGGCTCGCACGTCTGGGATACGATCCGAGCTACGGTGCTCGTCCATTAAAGCGGACGATCCAGAAACATATCATCGATGTTCTTTCATCGAAGATCCTTTCCGGCGAAGTGAGCGAGGGGGATGCGATGGAACTGGGACTG